>JALVQQ010000185.1 GCA_027025395.1 Deltaproteobacteria bacterium
CGACAACCAGCGCAACCAGGCCATCTCAAAACTGCTTGATGCCTATGGACGCATGGGCTCTGACCCCCTTGAGGCAACCACGGTATATACAAGGCAGTGTTCCGTGAGCGTTACCGCCCATGATCTGGGAGTCATGGGCGCGTGTCTTGCAAATCACGGTGTAAACCCTGTGACGCTGAAGCGTGTCCTGGACAGGGAATATGTGCCGGGTCTCCTTGCCGTCATGGCCACTGCCGGACTTTACGACAACTCCGGTGACTGGCTTTACGTTACCGGCGCACCGGCCAAGAGCGGGGTTGGTGGAGGCATGCTTGCAATTATTCCGGGTAAACTTGCCATAGGTGTGGTCTCCCCGCCCCTTGACAGTTTTGGCAACAGTGTACGCGGGCAGGAGGCTATCATTTACATAATTAAAAAACTCGGGCTGAACCCGTACAACCAGTAGAGATACCAGAATGAGACTGACCTGCTTGATACTGCCAGTGGCACTGGTGCTGCTGTTACACGCCCCTCTCAAGGCAGCAGATAATGAAATTCAGTTATGGAATGAGGCTGAACAGTCTGATCACGTCCATGAACCTGTGCAACACAGGGAGCCTGAGGGGCTCAATTTTTTCAAAGGCTGGAAATTTTCAGGCGATATCCGCACGGGCTGGGTCTCCTATGATTACGGCAACTCCCCGGACAACCCCCGTTCCGGGATAAACAAGGGGCATCTTGACTCACACGGCTACTACCTTATCCCCAAGGTATCCCTCAGTACACCTGAATTTTACGGTTTTTCTGCAAAAGTTACCGGTGCGGCAGTTACGGATTTCGGTGTAAACCACGAGAAATGGGAAACCCGCACATTTGCCTTTGGAGACAATGGCGATCCGTATGCCATACTCCAGGAGGCCTATGTAGCGTACAGAAACGGTGGAAACGAGGTGGTTGCTGGGGCAAGGGAGATATCAACCCCGATGGTGGATGCTGATGACTGGTACCTGCTGTCAAATACCTTTCAGGCCGCCTACTATGTCAACCGAATGCTGGATAACCTTACCGTGGCCTTGGGCTATTTCTACAAGATGGCCGGGCCCTGGGACAGCGGCTCAGACGGTGCAAATTACAGGTCCATGTCCGATGCAAGTTTCGTGGCGCCTGAAGACAAGGAAAACGCCCATGACAGCGGGATATTTACCGCCGCGTTCCGGTTCAAGAATGAATCACACGACCTGCAGGTATGGGAATATTACGCAACCGACCTCTATAATACCCTGTTCATGCAGTACGACTTCAGGCACAGGTACGGAGTTCTGAAATATAATGCCGGGCTGCAGTTCATAAACTTCAAGGAGGTCGGTGACCTTTCCCACAATGACTACTCTGAGATCGACTACAGTATTTTTTCCCTGAAGCTGGACGGAGAGCTGGATTTCGGACTGGATTTTGCCACAGGCATGAGTTTTTACACAAACGGACCAGGCACGGCAGAGACACTTGGGGCATGGGGAGGGTATCCCTATTTTGCAAACGGCATGATTTTTCACTTTTTTGACGCAGGTTCCCTGCGCAATGCCAACAGCTACAAGGCACAGATGGGGTTCAATTTCTCAGGGCTTGGGCTGGACGGGCTCTGGCTTGGCATGCGTTTTACCTGGTTTGATCTTGACCCGGACTATTCCCATACTGTCTCCGGACAGCCCCAGGACAGCATGTCCATGACAGGGGTCAGGCTGTCATACAAAAATCCACGGGGCTTCTACTTCACGGGCACCTATGAAACCGTTGCCCTTGACCATGAGAAAAATATTTCCGCACTGCGGTTGATAGGCGGCTTTACTTTTTAGCACAGCCGCCTGTGCAGCGGGTTTTTGTAATATTTCAACCATCCGCATGCAATTTGAGCCTTGCACGGTTCAAATGTGCCCGGTGCGTTTTCGGCGGTTCTGCGAATTCCCTAACGTGAAGGCTCACCGCCCGCCTCCTGGCCTGTCAGGCGCGGTTTCTTTTCAATACGGAATCTGGCAGGTCTCAGCACCATCTCTGTCAATACCGTCCCTTCACGCTGTTCAAGCACTGTCTTTACCGCCCCTGCAACACAGGAAGGCTCGAGGCGGGTTTCAGGATCATCCGCAGGGCCGAAATCGAGCCGGTCAAAAAACGGCGTTCTTGTAATGTCAGGCATTATGCAAACGGCTTTCACGCCGGAGCGCCTGACCTCTGCAAACAGGCTGCGGGAAAAATGCGCCAGCCCGGCCTTGGTGGCGGCATAGGCGCAGCCACGGGGCGCTGGCTCCGTGGCCGTGACAGACGAGATGTTTATGACAAAGCCGCGAGTTCTTTTCAGGTCGCGAAGAAATAGCGATGTGAGCACAAGAGGCGCTTCGAGGTTGAGGGCCACCATCCTGTGTATCCAATCCACCGGAATTTCTTCATGAGGGGCAAAACGCCCCGCGCCCGCACAGTTAAGCAGCAGGTGCAGCCTGCGGCCGGTGGATTGCCTGACAAACGCGGCTGTTTCCTTTATTGAGGCTGTATTCTCAAGGTCGCACCGGCAGTGCACAAATGCAGGATGGGATGCGCATGGGGCAGGGGTTGTGCGAGAGATTCCATATATCCTGTATCCTTTCTCAAGCAACATCTGGCAGCAGGCCTTTCCGCTGCCTGATGATGCTCCTGTTACAACGGCATTTTTCATTATGCAAGGATTCTGCGCCAGGGCAGGCGGTGGCATTGCCCGGCTGCAAGGGGTGCCTGTGCCATGGGCGTCAACGCCGCACCCAATTGCCCGGACTGGTCTCCACCCATGCTCCGGCCGGAACCGATTGCTGCCAGCGGGTGGCAAAAATCCTGCCTACCTTCCGCACCTCGGAGGGCGGAATGTTCAGGGCCGCAGCCACCGCCTTGTAAAGCGCCCTGCGGTTGGCGTTTTCCTCGTTCATTATCCGCCTTACATCCATTTTTTCCTTGAGGTTAAGCCCCTGCTCGCTCCTGAGTGCAACGTAGCCGTTTGCGTCTTCCCCGATGACTCCCCTGACCAGCCAGTTGCGGAGCGCGGGATAGTTGCTTTTTATCCTGTTTTTCAGGGACCTGATGTTGGCGTTGGAGACCGTAAGCTCATCGCCTGCCCAGGCATTGGATGCAAGGGGAGCAAGGGAGACCGGCCCTGTGCCGCTGTGACTGGCGGGCGCATCCTGTTGCATGGCCGCCGCATCGTCTCCGCGCACTTCCTTCACGATTGTATCTGCTGCTTTTCTGACCTCAGCGGCGGGAAAGTATATGTTGATGGTGACGCAGGCAGCAAGCAGGAAGAGAACTGCAGCCCCGCTGAACCTTGCCTTGCCAAAAGAATATCCGGCTGTTTCATGCATTGTAAGTTACCTCCCTTCGGGATGAAATATTACGATATTCATTGCTCGCCGGCAGGCTATTTGACTTCGGCCTTGCCGGTTTCCCTGATCCTGTTAAGCCGTTCAACCATATCGGTGAACGATATCCGGCCACCTGGATTCTGGTTGATAACATTCACTCCACCAAACATGCCCCTCTCCACAATGAACTCCTGGCCGTTTTTCTTGATGAGGCCGTGAAGTGTGAATATGTCATTTTCAAGTTTACACGAAAGGCCAAGGCGCTTGAAGGAAAAATCCTTGAACAGCTCGCCAAGGATGGAAAGCCCGCCGCTTCCGCCTCCAAGTATGGAGATGTTTCTGATGGCCCTTACACTTATTTTCTGCCGCACTCCGGGCCGCCTTGTGCTCCATGCCGCCAGATCAAGGCTTTCTGGCTGTGACCCTGCCATGACCAGGCCCTTTACATAGCCGCTTATCCTGCCTGTTATTTTGCCAAACGAGGTAAGGGAAGAGAGGACCTCCAGGTCAATATCGCTGAATGTTATGTCTCCGCCATAGCGTATTATCGGCCCTGAAAAGTCAATCCATATATTGTCTTGTTTGATCTCTCCTCCGGCGGCCCTGATGGTTATAGCGCCATGCTCCCTTGCCATGCCGGACTTTATTTCAACTTCCAGTCCCCTTGCCTCCATGACCGCATGCAATGGAAAATCATTGACGATCTTTTCAACGGTTACTTTCTTGATGTCAACATCGTGCAGTCGCAGGGACATGTCCCTGTAGTCAAGCACGCCCCTTGCAATGCTTATGGTACCGTTTGCCGCCTCAAAGCTTAGCGGGCCGAATTCAAGCCTGTCGCGGCAAACGTCAAGATAGAATGAATCACCGTCAATGACCATGTCTCCGGAGTCCTTTAGGAGGCCTTTGCATGAGTCTGCATTTGCGGCACGCTGCTTTCCGCCTTCATCCCTGGCCGCACTCCGGGCGGGCGGAACGGGAATCAGAATCTGCTTCCATGAGAGCAGGCCCGTGTAGCATACATCACCGGAAAAAGGCACAAGGGCCTGAAGTTTCATGCCCTTGACTATCTGGCTTTCTTTCCAGGCCAGGTCGGCATCAAGTCCGATATCAATTCCGAAATGGTTGAAACGGAGCCTGATGCTTCC
>JALVQQ010000186.1 GCA_027025395.1 Deltaproteobacteria bacterium
TTTATCCCAGGTCCGGTATCAGTGATATCAACCTTGACAAAACCGTTGTCGATGGCACTGGCCTCAATGGTAATCGTACCCTTCTGCCCCATGGCCTGTTCCGCATTTATGATAAGGTTCAGGAATACCTGCTGGAGTTTACGCATGTCACCAAGCACCGGCGGCAGGTCATCGGGAATTTTTTTGACAAGCTTTATCTTGTTTATCTTAAGCTCATTATCAATAAGCCCTGCAGTTTTCTCCAGAACTGCCGCTATATCAAGGGGAATCATGCCCTCCGCGGCACGGGTTCTTGAAAAATCAAGCAGATTGCGGACTATCTTGCTGGCCCTGTCTGTCTGCTCCATTATATCTTCCAGAATATCCCGCATCTCGTCCTTGTCCAAATCATCAAGTTCATCCAGCAGAGTGTCAGCAGAAAGTGAGATATTATTCAGCGGATTGTTGATCTCATGGGCAATTCCCGATGAAAACGTGCCAATTGACGCCATTTTTTTTGACTGAATTAGCTGTTCCTGCTTTTCTTCCAGTTCCTCCACCATCCTGTTAAAATTCACTATCAAATCTGTAATCTCATCAGGTATCTCCATGGGCGGGATTGGCTCGAACTCTCCGGCAGCCAGATCACGGGTCGCCTTTTTCAGGGCGTCAAGGCGCCTGAGGATATTTCTGGTCTGCCTGAAAAAGATAAAACTTCCAATCATGAAGAGCAGTGCAGGCACAAAGGTAAGCCAGAACAGCACATCCTTGAAGCCAACACTGATAAGCTCCCTCTTAACCCGCACGAGTCTGGCGGCATCATCAACCAGCTCCTGACCGATTTCCCGCACCATGCGGCTGGTTTCCTGCTGGTGCGCTGTCACAAGACACTTTTCGCCAGCACACCATTTTTCAAAGGCCTTCCGGTAGCGCTCCAGGTTGACCTTGATTCGTTCAAAAAGTTTCCTGCCTTCGGTTGTATTTATCCTGGAATCGAGATCCCTCAGATCCTGGCTCACCGATTCAACAACCTGTGCCGCACGCTCGACGGATTCAGAGCTTAACTGAAGCATTATATTCTTTTCGTAGCGCCTTATCTCCAGGATATTGTTGAAAAGGTCATCAACCCGTTCCATTGTAATCAGTTTGTTCTCAAGCGACATAAGCTGAAAACTGTAGATTGATATCAATGTGATAAGTACGGCTACGGATATAAGATTCAGAAGGATCAGACGCTGCCTGATGGTACACTGATTGAACAAGCATGGAATTTTCATCATTTTTATCTTCCCGTCACGACGCTGGCAGAGCGTGATGCCATTCAGTATTCATGTTGCCTCAACCCTGGGATTCATCTCAAGAATGACTGACGGTGGCATAACAAGCCTTGCTGCAACCCAAAAATTGCCCGATGGCTATAGATATATCCGGGATTTCATTAACGCAAGGGGAAAAGAGGGAATGTGACATTATTGATATCAGCACATGGAATGTTCGAAGTAGAGGCAAAAAGACAAAGGATCGTATTCTCTTTATTGACGTATTCCTTCGGGTTGATGAAAGGCAATTGCATAGTCGCACTAACTTTCAACAAAAGACCAAACCCGTACTGTTTCTACGGCAAGGCAAGGAGGCCGCTGGATGAAAAGCCTATGCGGAAGGATATTTTCCTGGCGTCAGACAGCATGGAACCAAACAATGCTGCTCCCTGTCCACCCGAATCCTGAACCTTTCCACAAGATATGTGCGCCCTGCCAGCTGATTCATCCCGGAAAATACCGCCGGCATATCCCGCGCCGGGAAGAAGGCATGCAAAAGCACGCCGGCAAAACAAGATTTGACCTGTCTGACTTTGTGATGTATTTTCGAATAATAAAAGATGAATTACATCCGCTAACTCTTTTTTGTCTTGTTTGAATGGCTTTCAGGCGGGGTTGGGGGCTTGACCCTTGGTCATGCCAATCGCCTCAAAAACAGCATGGCGGATGCAGGATTGCTGAATGCAGCAGATTTTTTGCATTCAGAGATAGTTCATGCCAGTTGGCAGAGGCGTGGAGTATCATTTTTGCAAGGTGTGAGAAAGATGAGACTGACCAGAGCAGGAGAATATGCTGTAAGGTGCGTCATATATCTCGCCATCAGTGGGAGAGACGTGCTTGTAAGCCGCAAGGAAATCGCCGAGAAGGCACATATCCCCGCACAGTTCCTTGCCAAGATAGCCCAGGAGCTGGCCAAGGCCGGGTTAATAGACATCAGGCAGGGAGTGCGGGGAGGGTTCATACTTATAAAAGACCCTTCGGAAATAACCCTTCTTGACGTGGTGGAGACCATGATCGGGGAAATATATCTTAATGACTGCGTCTGCCGCCCGGGATCATGCCAGGCAAGCCCCACCTGTTCGGTACACCGTGTATGGGAGGCAGCCCGGGACCAGCTGAGAAATACACTGAATTCCGTCACCTTTGCATCCCTTATAGACGAAGGGGCATGTTTCCCTCCTGAACCTGAATCCCGGTAATCGGGCCGTGCCGCGTTTCAAGATGCTTCATCCACTGTCCGGAATATTCAATTTCTACCTTCAGGGCTTCCGCTCCATGACTCTGGGCAGGACGCTGTGGAAAATTATCATATTGAAACTTTTTGTAATATTTGCGGTAATCAGGGTCTTTTTCTGTCCCGATTATCTTGAAACCCGCTATGCCACAGATGCGGAAAGGGCTGACTACGTCATATCGGTAATGACCGGGGCTGTAAATGGCGCATCGGGTCAGGTAAAGGACAGATCAACCGAATAACCCCGGGACGCTGAACCCCGGTTTAATAACTGGTTCATTAACTGTTTGTGCTATGGAGGTGACTTTTTATGTCGGTTCAGTTTGACCCTGAAATGGTAAACTGGGCAAGGGCGCAGTTTGCGCTTACTGCCATGTTTCACTGGATTTTTGTGCCGCTTACTCTTGGGCTTTCGTTCCTGTGCGCCTTTTTTGAATCCATTTATGTCCGCACAGGCGATCCCTCATGGAAACGTCTCACAAAATTCTGGATGAAACTCTTTGGAATCAACTTTGCCATAGGTGTTGCCACGGGCATTATCCTCGAGTTCGAATTTGGAACCAACTGGTCCAACTACTCATGGATGGTGGGTGACATATTCGGAGCGCCGCTGGCCATTGAAGGAATTGTAGCCTTCTTCCTGGAGGCGACCTTTTTCGCCGTTATGTTTTTCGGATGGGACAGGGTTTCCAGAAAGTTCCATCTGTTGTCCACATGGATGGTTGCAATTGGCTCCAACCTTTCGGCACTCTGGATACTGGTGGCCAATGGCTGGATGCAGTTCCCTACGGGCATGAAATTCAACCCGGACACGGCCAGGTTCGAGATGCAGAATGTCTTTGATGTAATCTTCTCCCCTGTTGCCATAAGCAAATTTACCCATACCACAAGTTCAAGCTTCATGCTGGCATCCATGTTTGTCATAACTGTTTCTTCATGGTTTCTGCTTAAAAAGCGCCATGAGGAGCTTGCGCGCAGGAGCATAATAGTAGCCTCGGTTTTTGGCCTTCTCGCAGGGTTGATAACCGCGGCCACAGGGGATGAGGCGGCTTATGCCGTGGCAAGGCACCAGCCCATGAAGCTTGCGGCCTTTGAGGGGCTGTGGCAGGGCGAAGAAGGCGCAGGGCTGGTGGGAGCCGGCATTATCAACCCTGAAAAACGCCCTGGAGACAGCCAGGAGGCCTTCAGTTTTGAAATCCGCGTACCAGGCCTCCTGTCACTGCTTGCAAACAGGGAGGCGGGCAGTTTCGTGCCAGGCATAAACGACCTGGTATATGGAAACAGGCAACACGGCGTCACTGGCGTAAAGGAGAAGATGGAGCTGGGGAAAAAGGCTGTCAGCGCGCTGGCCGCGTACAAGCAGGCGCAGAAACAGGGGGACTCGCAGGCCATGGCGAGGGCCCTTGAGGAATTCAGTCACTACAGCGCCAATCTGGGTTATGGATACCTCAAATCACCTGAAGAGGCGGTTCCTCCGGTTGCGATTTCGTTCTATGCCTTTCATCTGATGGTCATGCTGGGCACCTTCCTGATGCTACTGTGCGCCATGTACCTGTTGCTTGGGATAAAAAACAGGCTCCAGGGCAATACTCTGCTGCTTGCGGCCGGGCTCTTCTCCTTTTTCCTGGCACTGGCGGCTTCCCAGGCCGGGTGGGTTGTGGCGGAGGTCGGCAGGCAGCCCTGGGCCATACAGGACCTCCTTCCGGTAACCGTGGCGCGTTCAAATCTGACTGCCGCCACTGTCAAGACGACATTTTTCATGTTTCTTCTGACCTTTACCCTGCTTCTTGTGGCGGAGGTCAAGATAATGCTGACACAGATAAGAAAAGGTCCCGAGGAGGTGAAATAATGATTGGCAATCTTGATACCGCAGTGCTTCAGCAGCTCTGGTGGCTACTTTGTTCGGTTGTAGGGTCGCTCTTCCTCTTTTTGACCTTTGTGCAGGGCGGCCAGACCCTTCTGTGGCAGATAGCAAAAACCGGCACGGAGAAAAGCATGGTTATAAATTCCCTCGGCAGGAAATGGGAGCTTACCTTTACAACCCTGGTCCTGTTCGGAGGCGCCCTTTTTGCCGCCTTCCCCAAGTTCTACGCCACCAGTTTCGGCGGCGCATACTGGGTGTGGGTCATCATACTGTTCACCTTCATCATCCAGGCGGTAAGTTATGAGTACAGGAGCAAACCGGGCAATGTCCTGGGAGCCAGGGTCTATGAACTCTTCCTGTTCATCAACGGCAGCCTCGGACTGCTACTGATAGGCGCAGCGGTCGGGACTTTTTTTACAGGCTCGAACTTTGTGCTTGATGAATACAACCTGGTAAGCTGGACGAATCCGCTGCGCGGGCTTGAGGCAGCCTTTAACCTGTTCAATGTTTCACTGGGCCTGTTTCTGGTGTTTCATGCCAGGAGCCTCGGGGCCATGTACCTTGCCAACAACCTTGACTTCAAGGGCCATGAAGAGTTTGAAAAGAGGGTGCGTTCCGCAGCACTGATAAATCTCGTATGCGGCCTACCGTTCCTGCTCTATGTGCTGGGGTCACTGGTATTTATGGATGGTTTTGCCATTGAACCGGCCACCGGCAAGGTATTCATGGAGACCGGCAAGTACCTTCACAACCTCCAGGCAATGCCTGCGGTTGCCGCCATGCTGACAGCAGGTCTGGTGCTTGTTGTTGCAGGAATCGCGCTTACAGGCTTTACTTCTTCAAGATCCGGGATCTGGCTGGGAGGGCCTGGCACTGTTCTGGCCGGACTGGCACTGTTCCTCACGGCTGGCTACAACAATACCCCGTTTTACCCCTCAAGGAGTGACTTGCAGTCAAGTCTTTCCATTTTTAATGCATCCAGCAGTCACTACACGCTTACAGCCATGACATATGTGGCCATGGTGATTCCGCTGGTGCTGGCGTACATTGCCTATGTCTGGTACCTGATGGACAGAAAAAAACTCGGCGCGGAGGATGTAAGCGGCGACAGTGCGGAGGTCTATTGACCCTCCGGCATGAACCCTGGCAACCAACCGGAACCTGTAACAAGGAGGCATTATGGAAGCCCTGCTTCTAATTTCATGGATGGCCATGATATTTTTTTCATACCGTGGCGCTTGGTGGGCACTCAAAAAGGCTCAGGCCCTTTGAGTTGCGGTTTGACAACCAACGCAATGACAATCCTCTAATCTAACAAGGAGTTACGCATGAAGACAGGAAAATTTATAATGATGGTGGCCGCGGCGGTTACGCTGCTTTTTATCTCTTCCGCAGTTCAGGCAGAAATGACTAGCGAACTGGTCAATCTGCTCGTGAATCAGCTGGGAGTGACCCGGAACCAGGCCGCAGGCGGCGCTGGCGCAATTTTCAGATCAGCCAAGGAGAAACTGGAGCCCCAGGAGTTCCAAAAGATTGAATCCGCCGTTCCAGAGGCACAGAGCCTGATTGAGGCGGCTCCCCAGATAACGGGTGCAAAATCATCTGGCGGATGGGGCAGCGCCCTTACCTCCCTTGCCAAGGAGGCCAACCCGGATGTAGGCGCAGCGGCGGAACTTGCCCAGAGTTTCGACAAACTGGGGCTTGAGAAGCAGATGATTGGAAAATTCGGCAATATAATCAGTAACTACTGCAAGGAAAAAGGCGGAGAGATCGTTCAGGGCCTTATACAGAAGGCCCTGCCGATATAGTTCTCCTGCCGGTTATCACCCCGCCATGCTACCTGGCTGCCATTATCCCCGGCAGCCAGGTGGCCACTTCAGGCCAGAGAATAATTATCCCAAGCACTACTACCTGTAACAGCACAAATGGAATAATCCCCCTGTAAATTGCAGTGGTTTCTATTCCGCTGGGCGCCACGCCCTTGAGATAAAACAGTGCAAACCCGAAAGGCGGGGTCAGAAACGATGTCTGGAGATTCACGGCAAAAAGAATTGAAAACCACACGGGATCAAACCCGTAGGATTTCATTATAGGCGCCAGTACCGGGATATGGATGAAGGTAATCTCGATGAAATCCAGGAAAAACCCTGCCACAAAGATCACCATCATTACGGTAAGCAGCACGCCCCACTTGCCGAACGGTATGTGAGTGACAAACTCCCGAATTACCGTATCGCCCCCCAGCCCCCTGAAAACCAGGCCGAATGCGGCGGCTCCAGCCAGGATTACAAACACCATGGAGGTAAGCCTGGTTGTTGTCTCCATTACCTGCCTCAGGACATCGAGATCAAGGCGGCGGTTTGCCATGCACAGAAGCGTGGCGCCGGCTGCGCCCACTCCGGCGGCCTCGGTTGGAGATGCAATGCCGGCAAATATTGAACCCAGCACAAGTATCATCAGGGTAAGGGGAGGAACAAGCGCCTTGAGCACATAGGCATGCATGGACTGTCCATCCGCATCTTTGGGCTTGAACAGTACCGGAGGCGCCGCGTCCGGACGCGCTGCGGAAAAGAGCATGATATAGATGCAGTAGGCGGCAACAAGGAGGAGCCCCGGCAGCACGGCCCCGATGAACAGCTCTCCTACGGATACGCCAATTATGTCTCCCAGGAGCACAAGCACTATGCTGGGCGGTATGATCTGGCCCAGGGTGCCCGATGCCGCAATTGTGCCCGTGGCAAGCTCATGCTGATAGCTGTTTTCCATCATGGCGGGAAGCGCAAGAAGTCCCATGGTAACAACAGTAGCCCCTACTATTCCGGTTGACGCCCCCAGAAGGGCACCCACCACAACCACGGACACCGCCAGCCCACCCCTCAGTCTTCCAAAGACCATTGCCATTGCCCTGAGGAGATTTGAAGCAAGTCCGGATCTCTCAAGCATTACCCCCATGAAAATAAAAAGCGGCACTGCAATAAGGGTGTAATTGCTCATTATGCCCCAGATGCGCATGGGCAGAAGGTTAAAAAAATTCCATCCGAAACCAACGAGCCCAAACGCAAGGGCAGTACCCATAAGCGTGAAGGCCACGGGAAAACCTGCAAGAAGCAGGACGGTAAGGGCAAAAAACATCCAGGCTGCAAGATAGTCCATCACGGTTTCTCCCCGGTCTGTTCATCCTCACTTTTTTTACCGGCCAGGCCGGCTGCTTCCATTATGCTCTGCACGAACAGCGCCACCCCCTGCAGGCCCATGAGCATGAACGCCGCGGGTATCATCAGCTTCAGAAGCCATCTGGCAGGCAGGCCGCCGGGATCAGGAGATGTCTCATTAAGGGAAAATGAAGACTCCACAAAGGGAATGGAGGTTTTGATCATTAGGTAACAGCCTGGGAAAAGAAGGAAAACGCACCCGAGAATATTGATCCAGGCCCTTGTACGGCGACCCAGGCGCTGATAAACGACATCAACACGCACATGACCGTTATGTTTCAGGGTATAGCCTCCTCCTAGCAGGAACACCACGGCAAAAAGGTGCCATTCAAGCTCCTGCACCGCAACAAAACTTACATGGAAAAGATACCGAAGCAGGACATCGGCTGTAACGAGCACAACCATCAACAGGGTAAGCCATGAAACAGCCCTGCCTGTAATTTCGTTAAGCGTGTCAATAAAACGGGTAACAGACAGAAAAAATTTCACCTTGCTTCTTTCTTGCACGGGTCAAAAAACCAAAAAAGGCAGGGCACCCGTGGCGCCCTGCCTTGTATGACATGATTTTCACTGCTCTGATCAGACAAAGTGAATCACTTGAGATCTTTCATAATTGAATCGGTCACTTCCTGGATGGAAGGACGACCGTCAACGGATATGACCTTGGGGCCTTCCAGCTGCTTGAAGTAGTTTACAGCCGCCATGGTTCCGGTTTTGTCATCGTAGTAGATATCATGACGCTTGTCGATCGCAGCGTCATCCTGATCATCCGGCCTGGTCTTGAGATCGCCACCGCAGACACGGCATACAAGCTTGCCATCCTTTTCAACAGGCTTGATTGCGTCAAAGGCGATATGGTTGGGGTGATTGGGGTCGTTCACACAGAGCCTGCGGCCCGTGATCCTGAGCTTTGCAATCTCCCTTGGAAGAACTATCTCGATAACGTAATCGAGATTGATACCCTCATCCTTCAGTGCCTTGGCCAGGGTCTCGGCCTGCACCTTGTTTCTTGGGAAGCCGTCAAGGATCCAGCCGTTTTTGCAGTCATCCTCCTTGAGGCGGTTCAGGATCATGGGAATTGTAATATCATCGGGCACCAGGTCACCCCTGTCGATATACTCCTTGGCCTTTTTCCCAAGCTCTGTTCCCTCTCCTATATTCTTGCGGAAAATGGCACCTGACTCGATGTGGGGCAGATTATACTTCTTCGCAATAATAGCGCCCTGTGTTCCTTTGCCGCTTCCGTTAGGTCCAAAGATCAAAATGTTCATAAGGGTCTCCTCCGTGGAAAATTTGAATTAACTCCTGAAGCATGCGGCAGGGCTGCATGCTGCATGAGCAAGCCCGTTCGGCACAGTTTTAGTGCATGTACACATGAACCGGCGACTAAAATATGGCTCTTTTAATAACTCTCATCCGGCGTAATATCAAGTTTAATAATAAAAAAAGCCGGCGGCCAGGGTTCCGGAGTGTCTGAATCAAGCCATGATGTTATCGGAAGGCCATTACCATCCCCCTGCAACGCCGGCAAAACCTACCAACAGGCCCACTGCCAGGTTTATGGCCTTGACCTTGACAAAATCGCCGCGGGATTCCGCTAGCATGGGCAGCATTCCATGCCCGTCCTGAACAACGGAACTTGCAAGAAGAATGCTTAACGGTATGGCACCCTGGGCAAACAGGGTAACAAATATCATGTGGGGGCCGGATTCCGGTATGAGGCCAAGCAGGCAGGCCAACACCATGACCACAAGCCGGTTCTGATCAAGCCAGGCCTGCATATGAAACTGCTCTGTAAACAGATGCATTGCCACAAGCGCCCCCAGGGTCCATGCAAATATGCGTGGTACGTGCTCCATTGCCACATGACGCCAGAGGTGCTCCTCGAGAAAGTGCTCAGGAACCGTGGATACTATGAAGAGGCATATTACTGATACCAAAACCAGGGTTACCCTTATCCAGTTCCAGACCGGCGGGCCGATATGACCGCTTGAAACTCCTGCAAGGAAGAGCAGGAGGCCCACCGCAAGGATGCCCCTTGCAGCCGAGCAGTGCTTCCAGTAATCCCGTATGGCCCGGACATTGAAAAAAGAAAAGGCCTCGTGGCTATGAATCTGGAATCCCGTGGCGCATGCCGCCCTGGAGGCGCCTTTCTGTTTCAGCAAGGTGTCTGCAAGCATGCCAGCGGCAATGCCGACAATGGCCATTATTGCGAAAATCCACAGGGCCTTGCCCGGAAACATCGAAAGCATCACAAAGGACTCATCGCCGCTTGTGGCTATCATGGCCGTTACCACGGCCCCCAGGGTGACCGTGCCGTGACCATACAGGGCGACCACGGCAAACGCTCCCAGACAGCCAGGGGTGGCCCCGAGCACAGCGGCAAGCAGGTACTGTTTCCATCTGCGCCTTTCAAGGCCCGTCTGCCATACGCCCTGGGTAAGAATATTCAGGTATTCTATTAATACCATCATCATGAACACAAACCCGGTGATCATCAGGGCGTGCATCAGGCTGTCCCATAAAAGTCCCATGTTTCACTCTCCGTTCATCTTACCGGCCAGTCCCGGGGCTGAGACGCACAACCATTGCAACATGGCCGCGAGAACCGGAAACGAGGTGCCGGAAAATATTTTCATCCTTGCAAACCCGCCGATTCCAGGCCGCCTTTCAACAGTCCGCGCCTACTGGCCGCCCATCATGCCCTGGAGCTGCTTGATGAACTGGTTCATGTCAGGCTGTTGAGCGCCACCGCCCTGTGGGGCCGGCGGCGGGGCAGCGGCCGGTGCGGCGCCAGGGGCCATGCCGCCCTGCTGCGTCACGCCTGCAACGGGCCTGCCCTGAACCAGAGACTGTATCATCATCCTTGCCTGCTCCCTTGCCATCCTTTCGGCCTCGGGGCTGGTTTCAAGATGAATGCCCGCCGGGGGTTGGAATTTCTCATCAGGCACCGGGCCTTCCTTGATGGAAACCGCCTCTTCTACATGTTTCATGCCCATCAGATTGCTTTCTGTCTTCAGGGGAAAATCCGTGCCGGCAATGGCATAGACCTTGATGCCCTGCATGGAAATCACATCACAACTGTAACCCATGATCCTTGCGGCCTTGTGTTGCACCTGGCCGTTCATGCCGCTCATGATGGCAGCACCCGTCTTTTCGACATTTTTGAGGAGTTTTTTCTTGTCCGCGTCAGAGAGCCTTCTGTATTCTTCCATCATGTATTTTCTCGGGTTTACACTCTTGGTCCCGCTTCTTTCAACAAGATCGATGTTGTAAATCCAGTCCGGAGTGGTTATCTCCACGCTCTCCATTTTCTGGGTCATGCCCATGATATGCATTGCAAGATTTTCATAGGAGGCTTCATATTTCCCATGCTCCTTGACGTAGGTGGTGCGTGTTCCGCTCTGCATGCCACTGATTCTGTACTCTATGGTTGCAGAATCAAAGGGCAGCTTGCGCTCCCACGGCGCCGGTTCGTCCCCAAAAAACGAGGCGCCTGAAATGGAATTCATAATAAAAAATGCCAAAAACATGGCCCCTGCCACAAAGGTATTTTTATCTTTCATAACCGTTCTCCTTTCAAAATAGTTGCTTCCGGCCCGTATTGCACGCGCGGAATTTTGAGTTCAACTGCTCTGCATCTCAAACCTGCTGAGCTTTCAGATGAAACAGCGCGGCGGTTGCATGCCAGGTGGACTCGGGAAAGGCTACTCCCTGATATCTTCTTCCGAATCCACCCCTTTTGCCGCGGCACCCCCGGACAAACCCCACGGTATCAGAAACCTCGGCCAGTTGCCAGCCGCACATCCGGGCCGCCTGGCAGGCGCAGTAGACATTTTCCATAAAGGACGTTGTGCCCGGAAAAAATCCATAACCTCCATCTCCATTGCGGCAACGGCCAAGCCATATATTCCACCTTTTCCATGAGGAATCTCCTGCCCCTGGGTAAATATGGGCGAACTTGCCGAGCCATATCCGCATCCTGAGTTCACTCAAAGACCTTGGCAGCAGATCCGCCCTGAAACCTTTTCCCCATCCATCCACGGCAATATTGCCGATTGCGGTTTTATATTCCTCGGACAGCGCGGCTATGCGCATGGCATGAAACAACTCGTCCAACGCGCAGGCCTGACCGATTCTTCCCGCAACAAAACGGGCGGCGTCCTGCCGGAAATTCCGCAAAGAAGCTTCCGGCACCACAAAAGCTGGAAGAGTCTGCGAACCGAACCTGGCTCTCCGGCAAAATGAGAATCTACAAATTCGACGTGCTTAATGCAAGGCGCTCTGAAAAAGGCATCTATGGTCTCCCCTGTCTCGACACCGCATATACGCAGGGCACTCAAAGCGTGATACGTATCTTCCACCGTAGGGGGCAGATAGCTGCCCGCGCTGAACCCGCCATCTCTCTGCTCAAGGGAAGCAAAATAGGCCATTACTCCCGGAACGGAGTCGGCCATAAGCCCCTTCGCATTCAGTCCCCGCATATATTCTCCCCTCCGTGAGGCAGGTTTAAAAACCAGTGTCCATGCCTGAGCTCAAGCACGGTAAAGGCGCCATTTTCCGGCTTTGGCATGTATGGCATGGCATCCAGCCCAAGCCCCATCAGCCTGGCGAGCAGACACTTTATGGCAATCCAGTGAGAGACCACAAGCACATTCCCGCCCCTGAACGCCGCTGCCATATCGGAAATGGCGCGGCACATGCGTTTCTGTACATCTTCAAAATATTCTCCATCTCCAACCGGGACGTATCTTGACGGACAGTGCCAGAAGGCATGAAACCGGCCAGGCCATTCATGTTCAACCTGGGAAAAACTCAGCCCCTCCCACGATCCCAGGGCTATTTCATCAAGCCGGTCATCTTTGCAGAGGGGCACATCGGTATCTTTCAGGCAGAGACCAAGGGTTTCCACAGCCCGGCCAAGGCTGCTGCTCCATGCTGCCGCCAGCCGGTTGCAGGCGGTTTCCGGGCAGGTGGCCGCACAGGTTGCAAGATAACGCTCCAGGTTGCGCCGAAGCATCCCTGCCTGTTCCCTTCCCTGCCTGGTAAGCGGAGAATCCATCCTGCCCTGCATTCTGCCCGCCGCATTCCACTCTGTCTCTCCATGCCGCGCAAGGATGATTCTTGTAGGCAAGCCGCCTCTATCCATGTTTGACGCTCTTCCCCCTGTCACCACCCAGCCCCGGGCCGGAACGTCCGCACTTGCAGCTCCTTGCCCGGATCGTGACCGGGCCGGGCCGTGTAACCGAGCTGCTTGACTTAATGTGAAAATTTGTTCTAATCATGCCGGTTCAAAGGCCCGGAATTCGGCGGGCGGATACCCGCATGTCCGGGGCCGCCTTTGGGCGTAAGGTGAATTTCATGTTGATCATATTGACAGCACAATCCGGGGAGAAAACCAGATGGCAAGGCAGGAGCGCAAACATCTTGACAACATCGCAGCATCCCTGCGAAAAAAATTCAATCTCAAACAGGCAGGAGAAGATAAAGGCAATGGCAAAAAATTTTCCAGGGATGACATAAACTTCATCCTTTC
>JALVQQ010000187.1 GCA_027025395.1 Deltaproteobacteria bacterium
GCCTTCCCGAAACGGGATGCAATTATGAATTTTCAGTTTTGTTACTTCCATTTGTTTACTGGGGTCGATATGTGTCAATTTTCCATAAAATCCTGCTTGTGCAGACTTTCTGTTTCACTGGTCCTGTCCGTTGCGTTTTTTGCCTTGTCAGCCTGTACCCGGACAGCGGTGGATACTTCCCATGATCCCCACGCAGATTTCAGCAGTCTGAAAACCTATGCGTGGGCGCATATCCAGTTTCCTGAAGACAAGTTGCAGAGTTACCCCGATGTCCGGGACATGGTAAAAAAATCCGTCGATCTTGTGCTGCGGCTAAAGGGGTTTGAACTCAGGAATTCAGGGCCGGTGGATTTCACGGTCGCCACCTATGCCGGTGTCAAGCCTGCAATCATGCTTGAAAAATCCGGCCGCGTTGATGATCCGTCATGGCTCGGCGCAACAGCAATGTATGACTATACAAAAACCGGCAAGGTGACGCTTTTTATAGATATTTTTGATGGAAAAACAGGTCAGCTCATATGGCGGGGAAATGGAATAGGCTTCATCAGGGAGTATTCCAGGGGCAAAAAGATGCAGAGGAACATAAATACCAGGGTGGCTGAAATACTGCGCCATTTTCCTCCGAGATGATAAAACTGTTTCACACCTGAAATCATCATATCCCGTATCCTCCGGTTTTTATGAACGACTTGCGCCTGAAGTCCGGATCACGTTTTCCAATGGGAGCTACGCCTGATGATGAGGGAGTAAACTTCTGCATATTTTCCAGGCACGCCACCAGAGTTGAACTGCTCCTGTATGAGAGTCATGATTCGCCAGATGCCTTTGCGGTAATTCCTCTTGATCCTGAGACAAACCGAACCTTTTATTTCTGGCATGTCTATGTTTGCGGGGCAGGCCCAGGCACATGTTATACATGGAGAGTACACGGTCCTGACAATACCAGGGAGAGTGGATTCAGGTTTGATCCAAGACGTGAGCTGCTTGATCCTTGGGCAAGGATAGTCACCGATACGTTATGGGACAGGGCCGCGGCAATGGAGCATGACACGGCTGATGTGCCTGGCATGAGAGCCATGGTCCCGCCTGCTGACCAATATGACTGGGAAGGCGATACTCCCCTGGCAAGGTCAGCGGGTAATGCGGTAATATATGAGATGCACGTTGGCGGGTTTACCAGGCATCCTTCCTCCGGGGTTCGGCATCCAGGCACATTCGTTGGAGTTATTGAAAAAATTCCCTATCTCAAGGACCTTGGCATAACCGATGTGGAACTGATGCCTGTCATGGCCTTTGACCAGCAAGATGTTCCGCCTGGCGCAAGGGAGCGCGGACTGCACAACTTCTGGGGATACAGCCCCCACAGTTTTTTTGCGCCTCATCCCGGTTATTCCGTTTCTCCAGAACGCGGGACTGTTATTGACGAATTCAGGGATATGGTAAAGGCCTTTCACAGAGCCGGGATCGGAGTAATAATGGATGTGGTTTTCAATCACACTGCCGAGGGTGGTGAAGATGGCCCGGTAATCAATTTCAAGGGGCTTGGGAACCGCGCCTTTTACCATCTTGATCCCAACGACCGAAGGAAGTATCTCGATTTTACAGGCTGCGGCAATACAATAAACTGCAATCATCCGCTTGTCGCCGCATTTATTGTTGAGTGCCTTGAATACTGGGTGGAGAAGCTTCATGTTGACGGTTTCCGGTTTGATCTTGCCAGTGTGATGGCTCGGGGTGAGGATACCCGGCCCATGTACCACGCTCCCGTAGTATGGAGTATTGAATTTTCCGCGCAGCTTGCTGCAACAAGGCTGATTGCAGAGGCGTGGGATGCTGGCGGTCTGTACCAGGTAGGCGGTTTTCCGGGGTTCAGGTGGCAGGAGTGGAACGGTCTTTACCGCGACGTCATGAGGCGTTTCGTAAGGGGCGATCACGGCGTGGTTAATGAGGTCGCTACCCGCATTGCCGGAAGCAGTGACCTGTATCAGCCGTCTGGCCGGTTCCCTTTCACCAGCATCAACTTTATCACCTGTCATGACGGTTTTACAATGTACGATCTGGTAAGTTACAACAGGAAGCACAACGAAGCCAATGGCGAGAACAACCGTGACGGCAGTGATGAGAACTACAGCTGGAACTGCGGAGTGGAGGGAGATACCGACGATCCGGAAATCCTGGCGCTGAGGCGCAGGCAGGTGAAAAATTTCATGGCACTTTTGATGCTCAGCCAGGGGGTGCCCATGATACTCGCCGGAGATGAAGTGCTGCGTTCCCAGCAGGGCAACAACAACTGCTACTGCCAGGATAATGAACTGGGATGGTTTGACTGGAACCTGGTGGAGGAAAACAGGGATATTTTCAGGTTCGTAAAGGAGATGATCGCCTTCAGGATGCGGCATCCCTGTCTCAACCGCAAGCACTTCCTGACAGGTGCAAAGCTGAATAAACGCCATGTGCCTGATATATCCTGGCACGGACTCAAGCCCGGAAGCCTCCCATGGGACAATCCCCAAGGCAGGTTCCTTTCGTTTACAATGGGAGGCGTGGAGGATCGGGAACCTGATATTCACGTTATTATCAACATGGAGGAGACAGCCCTCAGGGTTTCCCTGCCCGATGCCCCGGTCTTCAGTTGGTGTCTTGCCGTTGATACCATGCGGCAATCACCAGATGACATTGTTTTGCCTGAAGAGCAGAAGCCGTGGCCGGAAAACACCGTAAGGGCTGGTGCCCGGAGTATTCTGGTTTTCGAAAACAGGCAGGCTGGTTCCCACCCTGCAATGCAATAAATTCTTCAGAAAAGGTTGGATATAATCCTGTATCCGCCCAGCCATGTTCCAATCATGCTGCCGATCCCAGGGAGCAGGAAGGCCAGGAATACCTTCAACAGCCTGTTTTTCCACCAGCCTTTCAATGTGGCCATGTCCTTGATGGCGCTCTGAAATTCACCTACAACCGGAGGCTGTACCATGGTCTGCACAAATGCCGTAACGTAGCCCGCCCCTATTACAGGAGTCAGGCTGGTTATGGGGGCCGCAACAAAAGCCGCAAGTATTGTCCATGGATGCGCCAGGGCTGCGGCGGCTCCGGCGGCAGATGCAAGCCCGTTGGCAAGTATCCAGTATAGAATATTGTCTCCGGCCACTGCCGTGCCTTTTTGAATGGCGATTACTATTACAGAACCGATTATCACCGCGGGAATGGCCCAGCCGGCTATTTTCCATGCCACAGAGGGCTGGCCTGCATGACTTATCTCCCCGAGCTGGTGTGACCGGTCTTCACAAAGCGCCTTCTTTATGCCCTGAACATGCCCGGCACCTGCAACAGCCACTATTTTTTGACCTTTTGACGCCTTGATTTTTTCAGCGATAAATGTGTCCCTTTCATCTATCAAGACCTTCTTGACCTCTGGCATGGCCTCCCCGATTTCTTCAAGAAGCTGTGTCAGTACATCGCTCTGTCTCAGCTCGGCCAGTTTTTCTTCCGTTATTTCAGTCTTGTCAACCAGGCTCGCAATCAGTGTTGCAATCAGCCAAGTTTTTTTGATAAAAGGAGTGCTCCGCCAGGCACGTTTTAGGGTGATGCTTACATCCCTGTCACAAAGCGCTACTGGAATGCCGGCTTCTTCCGCGCAGCGCACCGCTTCCATTAGCTCCGTCCCTGGCATGATGCCAAGCTGATCTCCCAGTTTTTTCTGATAGGACGCCAGGACCAGATTGGCAATCAGGAGACCAAGCTGTTTCTTTCTTATTATCTCTTTTATATCAAGGGATTCCCACCGTTTCTTGTCAGATAGTGCCTTGTAGCGTTTTTCATCCAGCTCCACGCATACGCAGTCGGGCTTTTCCTGCTGAATAATATCGCGCACCAGATCAGCAGACTCTTTTGAGATGTGTGCTGTTCCAACCAGAATTATCTGTTTGTCTCCGCAGTGGATGTAATGCACGTCACTGCTCTCAATAGATGTGCGGTTCTCGTCCAAGTTGCTCTCCAGTTCGGAATTTGTTCGCTGATTTTACAGCCGGGGGAAACTTCGGGCATCTGCCTGGTTATTAAGATCTGTCTGAATGGACAGCATGTTTTCGACCAGATAGAATGTCCGTATATGCACTTGCCATCTCCTTGTACTTGACGGCAAGAAATGATGTACTGCCGAGTCCGTCACCATACTTCCTCGGTCGGTCAGGTCAACTCTTTTCACCGGAAGGACTTCCCCGATTTTATATTTGGAATAAGCATATTTACAAGTTCATGTCCATTCTGCTATGCTTTTACATTCATGCAGCTGCCATGGCAAACCCTGAACCTCAATACGTTATTAAAGGCTATATCATTCCATATTGTCTGATAAATTCACCATCATAACAACACATCTTAATACGGACTTTGACGGCTTTGCTTCGGCAGTGGCGGCACACATCCTTTATCCCCGTTCGGTAATAGTGCTCCCCGGCTCAATGGAAAGGCCATTGCGCAAGTTCATTGCCACATTCCTGCCAGATGAGATCCCCATGAAAAAACTTAAGGACCTGGATTCTTCCTCGGTAAAACGTCTTGTGGTGGTGGACACCTGCCATAAAAAACGCGTGGGAAGCCTGTCCCGGTTTCTGGACAGGGATGATATTGAGGTTATTCTGTACGATCACCACGGCCCGCTAATTGACATGGAGGCGGAATGCATCAGGGCAGACAAGGCATATTCAAGCACAGCCGGCGCCAACACTACCTTCATGACCGGCTTGATCCGCGAGCGGGGTCTCCCCCTGCCCGCGCCTTATGCAACCCTTTTTCTTGTAGCCATTCATGAGGACACCGGCTCCTTTACCTACACATCCACAACACCGGAAGACCTTGTTGCGGCTTCATGGCTTTTGGAGCAGGGGGCGGATGTGGAGCAGCTTGCCCAGGTCATGAACAGCCGTATGACTCCCGGTCACATATCCCTGCTTAATGATCTTATAGAGACAGCTGAAATTTACCAGATCGGCGGTCATGACATAGCCATAGCCAAGACCTCATCAGCAGGATATGTGGAAGATTTTGCCGTTATAGCTCATGAACTCATGGATATAAGGCAGTTTTCGGTCCTGTTCGTGCTGATTCTCATGTCTGACCGGGTGCTTGTTGTAGGCAGGAGCCGTTCTGCCTCCGTGGATACAGGGGCTGTGCTCAGTGGGCTTGGGGGGGGCGGACACGAAATGGCGGCATCGGCAACCCTGAAGGGGCTAACCCTGACAGAGGCGGAGGAAAGACTCGTATCCCAACTTGAAAAAGTACTGGGAACCGAACCAAGGGTGCAGGACATCATGTCCAGTCCTGTAATATATACAGAGCCGGATACCCCACTGTATGAAGTGCATGACATGATAAACCTCTATGGTATTTCTGGGATACCGGTTGTTGAGGATGGCAAGATTAAGGGCCTCATATCCCGAAGCACTGTGGAAAAGGCAATACATCACGGCCTGGCAAGGCTCCCGGTCAGGGAGTATATGAGCACGGATTTTCTGACCGCCAGTAAAGATGACGGAATATCGGTGGCCCGGGAGATAATGATCGAGCGCAACCAGAGATTTGTGCCCGTGCTGGATGGTGGACGCCTTGAAGGCGTGGTTACACGCACTGATCTGCTGAGGATGCTGGCGGAAAACCCGGCGCGTCATCCGGGTGGTTCATCCGGGACCAGGGAGCGGAAACGCAATATTGCCTCACTTATGCGACAGAACCTGCCGGCCCATGTAGTTGATTTCCTGCGCACTGCCGGAAAGGTGGCTGAGGAAATGGGTATGCAGGTGTATGTGGTGGGAGGTTTTGTAAGAGACCTGCTTCTCAGGGTTAAAAATTTCGATATTGATCTTGTGGTTGAGGGAGACGGCATTGCATTCGCCGCACAGCTTGCCCGGGAATTCGATGCAAGGGTCAAGTCACATGAAAAGTTTCAAACCGCGGTAATAATCCTGCCGGACAATTTTTGGCCCGACGCAGCGGAACAGGGATTCAAGGTGGATGTGGCCACTGCAAGGTGGGAATATTATGAATATCCGGCCGCCATGCCTACTGTTGCGCTCTCATCCATAAAGCTAGACCTGTTCCGCCGCGATTTCACAATAAACACCCTGTCAGTAAGGCTTAACCCCAAAAGTTTTGGAACGCTTGTCGATTTTTTCGGGGCACAGAGAGATATAAAGGAGGGTATCGTAAGGGTGCTCCACAGCCTGAGTTTCATAGAAGACCCTACAAGGGTTCTGCGGGCGGTCCGTTTTGAACAGCGTTATAATTTCAGGATAGGGAAACATACCCTGAATCTTATCAAGAATGCAGTGCGCCTCAATGTCTTTGCCAGGCTTTCCGGAAGACGCCTGGAGAGGGAACTGAGGCTTCTGCTGGAAGAGCAGGACCCGCGGCCAGCAATAAAACGGTGCGCCGAACTGGATATTCTGAAGTTTATCCATCCGGACCTGAAGATAGACAGCGAAGTCTCAAGGCTGCTTGATGCAACCTATGACGTGCTGGCCTGGTACCAGCTTCTTTTCAGGCCGGAGCCGGTGCGGCAGTGGATGCTTTATCTTATGGCCATGCTTGCCGGGCTGGGCAGCGAAGCCCTTGCCGGTTGCATTGAGCGCCTGGGATACTCGGAATCCATGCGCCGGATACTCATAAACCAGCTTCGACAAGGCAGGAAGGCTGCCAGGGAGCTTGGAGACGACGGCATGACGCCTGGCAAGACGGTCCGTCTGCTTGACGGGCTGGCTCCCGAAGTCATTCTGCATCTCATGGCCGCATCCGAGGACAGGCGGGTAACGCACTGGATTTCAAGGTATATTACAACCCTGCAAGACGTCAAAATCCAGATTGGCGGGGACGACCTCAAAAAGGCGGGTATCCCTCCGGGACCTGTTTACAGGAAAATTTTTGACCAGGTCCTGACTGCCGTTCTTGATGGAAAAGTAACTCCCAGGCCGGCGCAGCTGGCCCTTGCGGAGACCATAGCAAGAAATGAAAATCTCCTCCCTCAGCCTTCCGGCGGCATTTTGCCGCAGGAACAGGGTTGAATCTGGCCGGACTCGCCACGGTTGAGCGGCCTGAACAGTCCGGCTTGCAGCCTTGCCCTGCCACTTGCCCTTGCCCGTAAAATACAGTATCTGATTGCAGCATGTTTGATATAAATGAAATAGCACAAAGGATAGCAATCCTTACCCCGCCGGTACTGATGGCAGTTACAGTTCATGAACTTGCACACGGCTGGGCAGCGTGGAAAATGGGCGATCCCACTGCAAAAGATGCAGGGCGTCTCACGCTGAATCCGATAAAACATCTTGATTTTGTGGGCACTCTTGTATTCTTTATTACAAGGACCATCGGCTGGGCCAAACCGGTGCCAGTCAACCCGGCCTATTTCAAGAACCCGCGCAGGGACATGATATGGGTCGCGCTTGCAGGTCCGGCCAGCAACATCATCCTTGCCGTAATAAGCGCATTTTTACTGCGCGCTACCCTTGGTCCTCTCGGTTTGTGGGAAAGCTCGGCCTCCTACCTCCTGAAACCGCTGCTATTCATGGCCTATGCAAGCATTCAGATCAACCTTGGTCTTGCCGTATTCAACCTGATACCTATCCCGCCGCTTGACGGCAGCAAGGCCCTCATGGGACTTCTGCCCCGGAAACTTGCCATGCGGTACGCCGCCCTGGAGCAGTACGGTTTCATACTGATCCTGCTGCTTGTGTTTACAGGGGCTACCGGCGCCATTATAATCCCGGTGATTGATTTTCTTAACAGGATACTTATTGGACATATAATATAGGCTTGCGGGCCTTCAGGCCATGCTGCCCCGAAACAACGCAAAACCGTCTGACCGGCCCCCCCTGGCCCCATGAAATCAGACAACAATACTGGAGTGATTATCCTGACATGGCTGCAAAAAGCAGACAGAGAATCTTGAGCGGCATGCGGCCTTCGGGCCGTCTTCACCTTGGCCACATGCACGGAGTGCTTGATAACTGGAGACAGCTGCAGAACCAATTTGAATGTTTCTTTTTTGTTGCTGACTGGCACGCCCTTACCACCAACTATGACAGGCCGTGGACAATTCCGGCAAGCATTGATGACATGGTTCTTGACTGGCTTGCAGCGGGCATAGATCCGCAAAAAGCTACAATTTTCGTACAGTCGGACATCAAGGAACATGCAGAGCTTAATCTCCTGCTTTCCATGATTACGCCGGTATCATGGCTTGAACGTAATCCCACATACAAGGAACAGCAGCAGCAGCTAAAGGAGCGGGACCTTGCCACCTTTGGCTTCCTTGGCTATCCGGTGCTTCAGGCCGCTGATATCATAATGTACAAGGCCAACAAGGTGCCGGTTGGGGTGGACCAGCTTCCGCATGTAGAGCTTACCAGGGAGATTACAAGACGTTTCAACTATCTGTACAGGGACGTTTTTCCCGTGCCTGAGGCAATGCTTACAGAAGTCCCCAAGCTGCCCGGGCTTGATGGACGCAAGATGAGCAAAAGCTACGGCAATTCCATCTATCTTAACGACAGCGAGGAAGATGTTGCCCGGCGCATATCCACCATGGTTACTGATGTGGAGCGTCCCCGCAAGTCCGACCCCGGTGACCCTGCCAACCGATGTGTCGCCTTCAATCTTCACAGGCTTTACATGGAAAAATCCAGGCTCGCTGAAATAGAAGCCGACTGCAAGGCCGCCAGAATCGGCTGTGTCGTCTGCAAAAAAGAACTGGCCAGGGCGGTAAACAGCGCCATGGAACCTCTAAGGGAACGCAGGAGGGAATTTGCGGCAGATCCGGGTACTGTGAAACGTATCCTTGCGGAGGGGGCGGAAAAGGCAAGAGAAGTCGCACGCAACACCATGGAAGAGGTAAGGCAGGTGCTGTTTGCCGGGCCGGCCGGGTCAGGTGGCAAGAATGACGCCGGAGACAAGGAATAAAACAGATGGCCTGGCTGGTTCAGGTATCCAGGCCCAGGCCAGGCAGGAAATAATCGAGATGCATCTGAATCTTGGAACCGGAATGTAATGTAACCCTTGAGGCCTTCAAGGGACCAATGGAGCTGTTGCTCCATCTTATAGACAGGAATCAGATCGACATTACAGACATTCCCATTGCGCTTGTCACCAACCAGTATCTGGAATACCTGGAACTGCTCCAGGCCCTTGATGTAGTGGTTGCAGGTGAATATCTGGTGATGGCGGCGAAACTCCTTCAGATAAAATCGAGGATGCTGCTGCCCCGTCCCGAGCCTCCCGAAGACGAGGACCCGCGCCTTGAAATAGTAAAACCCCTGCGGGAACTGGCAAGGCTTAAAGGCATGGCTGACAGGCTTGAAAAGTTGGCCTGGCTTGACAGAGACGTATTCTTCCGGGATGAATCCGCAATGGAGAATGAGTTGCGAGATCCCGGGGAGTCCGGCATCTTGATCTCCGAAGAATACACTCGGGATTTCAGACCTGATTCAGGGATTCTTGACCTGATCAACGCCCTGAGGAACGTACTTGGAAACAGCGCCCTGCCACGCTCTCTTGAGATAACCAGGGCGAGGGCGACTCTGTCCCAGAGGATGGAGGAGATACAGGAGCGTCTCAACAGGGAGAAACGCACTACCCTTGCCGAGCTGTTAAATCCTGACATGGACCGCCTCTTCCTGATCGTGACATTTCTTGCCCTGCTCGAACTTGCCAGGACGGCAACCATCAGAATTTTCCAGGAAAATCCGGGTGAGGACCTGCTTGTGGTCAAGCGGCAGACATGAAAATGCCGAAACCGGACAAAAAACAATATTTCTGTTGATTATGATAAAAAACCTGATATAGTATCGCAATTCTTAACAAGAAAGGGGGGATTCCCTTGGCGATTGTAGTCGATGTCCAGGACAACCTGGAAAAGGCTCTTCGGGTCCTCAAGAAGAAAATGCAGCTTGACGGTCTCCAGAGGGAGCTTAAAAATCGCCGTTTTTACGAAAAGCCCAGTGTAAAGCGGCGCCGCAAGATGCAGGAAGCCGAAAGAAGACGCCGCAAGGCGCGCCGCAGGCGCAGAAGATAATTTACATCAACCGAAGGTGCTGATTCGTCCTGTTCAGAAACAGTGCCGGCTGTCATAACGGCAAGACATTAAAAATCGGCCAGTTATGGTGGGGTTAGAGTTTGTAGTGTCTTACAAAGACATGCCTTTTTAGAAGCCAGCCCAAGAGGCTGGCTTTTTTTGTGAGATGGGTAATCGCTCCCTGGTCGGTGTCAGCGAGTTTGTCCTGAAGGTATCGTTCCATGCCGCTTCTGTCTTGAATGTCACGGATTCGCAAGAGAGAGGCGCTCGGCACCTAGTATGTGTGAACACCCGTCGGACCCTAAAAGATGTATCAGATAGCCCGGCTATTTTCCACTGCACTGAAGAGTGGCATTTAAGAGCGGATCAGGAGAATATGGGTCCGGCAGATTTCCAGGGAGGCCGGAACAAAAGAACCGGGGAGTTCCCCGGCTCTTTTTCACGGCAAAAGCAGTCTTTACTTATGAACAGTTGAAAAATTGAAACCGTGTCCGTCCGCACGTCCTTACGTGTCATGACTCCGTTATTGCCCTATTTGAAAGGGTTTACAGTGAGTACCGGGCACTTCGCCATCTTTACCACCTCGGCCGCAACACTGCCGAACATGATCTTTTCAAGTCCCTTTCTTCCGTGGGTTCCCATGATAATCATGTCAATGCCCTTGTCAGCCGCGTATTTTACAATCTCCTCGCCGGCATTACCTACGATTACGGCGGTTTCTGCATCGTCAAGGCCGTTTTCTTCAACAAAGCGCCTCATCGCCTTTTCTGCCCCGTCAATGAGTTCTTTTTCAAAGGAAGAATACCAGGCGGCGCCCATCTCAAAGCCGGCAAATTCCTCTGCGCCTCTTACCACATGGACAAGATGAATTTTTGCCCCCAGTTTTTCAGCCATGAGTTTTACATAGGGAAGAACCTTTTCCGAACTTGATGTAAAGTCCACAGGAAACAGAATTGATTTGATTTCAGCCATGCCTATTCTCCTTTCTTTTAAAAAATTTTGCCTGATAGCCTGCCCGTTTCCGGAGCCTGGCATCCTGCTGGGTGTGTTACTGACATATCCGTGGCTCATGTGCCGCTGAGTGGCTGGCCATGGTTGTCAATATCCTCCAGTTTGTTCTTGCCTTCATTTCCTGCCCTGCAATTTACCATGTCGTGTGAACAGGGCGTGCGCCGGTTTCATAATCATCTGGGCAATGTACACTGTTTATACTTAAAGATCAGTCCTGTTGGCCATTATGTCAAGGTATGGATATTGGATTTCGGTTTTCTGCCCTCATGTTGCAAAAAATATTTGTGGTGTTAAATATTCATGATTCATGTCCGGCAATTGAAACCTGAGCTGTCATGTTGTTCATCCACAAGCCAGCAGGCGGCCATGACCTGCTGTGTGCTGATAGCAGTCATCTTCGCAAATGCGCTTAATCCGGGCCTGGTTCGGACAGCTGTCGGACATTATGCACGGTTTTTAGAGAAACTGACAAACCATGATCCTGTATCTTGGTGTTGCGTTAAATTGTTTTAATGAATCTTCTGCTCCATATCTGCTGCGGGCCCTGTGCGCTTTACCCGCTTGAGGTGTTGCGTGACGAGGGAATTGTCCCTGTGGGATATTTTTTTAATCCGAATATTCATCCCTTCAGGGAGTATGAGAGGCGGGTTGAAGCCCTGAGAACCGTCGCGGCCTCCTGTCATCTTGAAATGATTTGGGACAGCAGGGGATATGATATTAACATGTGGTTCAGGGCTGTGGGGAGTGATACTGAACAAAAACTGAGATGCCCCGCATGTTATGAGATGCGTCTTGAGGCTGCTGCGGAAACGGCTGCGGCATCAGGTATGGATGCGTTCAGTACCACGCTGCTTTACAGCCGCTATCAGCAGCATCAGGCGATTCGTGATACAGGTGTCAGGCTGGCGCGTCGCCATGGGCTGAAATTTTTTTACAGGGATTTTCGTCAGGGCTGGCAGCGGGGTATAGAGATGGCCGTAAAGTCCGGCATATACCGCCAGCCATACTGTGGCTGTGTTTTCAGTGAGAGAGAACGCTACGGGGCAAGGGAAAAAAGGCTTGCCGCGTCCCTTGCCTCTGAAGGGCGGGCTGGCAGACCCGGTGAATCATGAATATACACGGCTGTTTTTCCCATAATGGCTTGAAATGTCAGGTGCGGAGGTCGTTGGGGTATGAATCCCTTGAGTGAAATTGGAAAGTTCCTGATCGCAGCCGGCCTGTTCATGGTGGCTGCGGGCATTATCATGGTGTTTCTGCCTAAATTGCCATTTATCGGCAGACTTCCTGGCGATATAGTAATAAAACGGGGCAATTTTACCTTTTATTTTCCGATCGCCACGTCAATAATCCTCAGCGTGGTTTTAACCATTATATTTTCGATATTCAGAAAATGACAAGAAGGCACTGGCTCAGAAGGTACCTGCCCGCGTTTGTTGCCGTATGCCTCTCATGGCCTTTGTTCAGATTTGTGGTTTCAAAGAGGTACAGGCCCCCACGCAAGGTGAGGATCAGGCAAAGGCTCGCTGCCGGAAACTTTATTATAGAGCCCGAGTTCGTGCTGTTCGAGGACAAGAACGGCCCTTTTGCCATCTCGCGAACCTGTACACATCTGGGATGCACTCTCACCTATGACCAGTCGGAGGGGCTGTTCATCTGTCCATGCCACCAGAGCCGGTTCAGCAGCACCGGGAAATATGTTTCAGGGCCTGCCCGCAAGGATCTGGAACGCTTCAGGGTGAATGTATCGGACGATGGCGGGGGGTATGTGGTGCTGATCTGACAATGCAGATGGAACGTACAGGCGAGATGTCGGCCTCTCTGCTCATTGTTTCAGCCATGTCCGGTTTTGTGCTGGCATACCAGTATGAGGCCGCGGCTCCATTTGTTTCAACCGTGGCGGTTGAAACCGTGCTCCCGTTCGGTTCTTTCTGGCGCTCTGTACATTTCTGGTCCAGCCAGGGTTTTTTCCTCATGCTGCTGGCGCATGTGTGGAGATATACAGATTCCCTTGAAAGCCTTGGCGGAAATATCCGGGGGCGCATCCATTGGGCGGTTGTAAGCATTACCATTCCGCTTGCTCTCTATGCGCTTTTCAGCGGCTATGTCATGCGGAATGATGCCACCGGGCAGGCGGCCGGGGCAATAGCGGAACATCTCTTTCTCCAGGTTCCAGTGGCAGGGTCCGTGATTGACCGGCTGCTCATGGCCTCTGCAGCGGAGGGCATGAACAGGGTCTATGTTGTCCATATACTGTTCACTGTCCTGTGCTGGGGCCTTGGCACATGGTACCATACCAGGCGTGCAAGGGTGGGGGGCGGTGTTTTTGCATGGATGCTTGGCCTGTCGGTTGCAGCCGGAGTGGTGCTGCACGCGCCAATTGATCTTCCGGGGCAGAATCCGCACCTTATCAAGGGCCCCTGGTTTTTTTTAGGCATTCAGGAACTTCTGCGTCATTCCACCCCCCTGGTTGCGGGAGTGCTGTTTCCGCTTGTTCCCATTGCCGCAGTTGCAGCGCTTCCCTGGTGCTGGCGGGCCTGGTGGACATGGCTTTGTCTTGCCGCGTGGGCTGCTGTGTATTGCCTGGCGACGGTTGTGGCACTGGCCAGATAATTCAAACTCGATTTTTGTCCAAATGCCTCAAGGTCAAACAATTGCCAAATCATGTCAGGCATTATGGGAAATTGTGACAATCAAGCCCGTCCCTGGCAAAAAGTGATTTACAAAACAGAAAAATTGATAGAGTATGTGTGTTTGAGAAATATCCTGATTGTTGGAAAAATAATGACACGGTTAAGAGGTACGTTACCATGATTATAATACTTAAATCCGACATTGATCCCAATGGCCCCGAAATGACCGGGCTGCTTGACTATCTTGCCCAATTTCCGGATGTGAAAACCCGCGTTTCGGGTGTCAGGGGCACGAGCCGCGTGGTGAATGAGCTTTATCTCATAGGCCCCACCCATCATGTGCCCCAGGATACCATTGAACGCATGCCCGGGGTTGAAAAGGTGGTAAGGGTATCAAGCAAGTACAGGCAGATAGGACGCCACGGCGGACAGATGGAAGAGCTGGGATTTACCTATCAGGGCATTGAGTTCACCCAGGGAAGTTTCAACGTGTTCATGGGGCCATGCGCGGTGGATACCCCGGAGCATGTGGAAATAATGTTCAGGAACATGCAGCGGGTTGGGGTGACAACGGCTCGCATGGGTGCTTACAAGCCTCGTACCAGTCCCTACGACTTCCAGGGGCATGGCAAGACATGTCTGCCCTGGGTGTTTGAACTTGCCGGCAAATACGGCATAAAAGTCATCGCCATGGAGGTGCTGAGGGCAGTTCATATAGAGGAGATAATGGATGCCCTGGAAGATGCGGGTCATCCTACCGGTGTGATGCTCCAGGTAGGCACACGCAATGCTCAGAATTTCGAGCTGCTGAAGGCTGTTGGATCCCAGCAGGAGTTTCCCGTGCTGTACAAGCGCGGCATGGGGCTAACCATAGAGGAGTCCCTGAACGCCTGTGAATACATTGCAAGCGAGGGCAACCGCAATATTGTGGTTTGCCTTCGGGGCATAAAATCAAGACTGGGTGACCCTCACAGGAACCTTGTGGACTTCATGCATGTTCCAGTGCTGAAACGGCTTACCAGGTTGCCTGTCTGCATTGATCCTACCCATTCAGTCGGTTCAAAGGACAGGGCGCCGGACGGCCTGCTGGATATTTTTCATGCCACTGCCCAGGGGGTTATTTCAGGAGCGAACATGGTGCTCGTGGAGTTTCATCCCCGTCCGGAACTTGCCCTCTGTGACGGGCCGCAGGCCCTGACCATGCAGGAGCTTGATCACTTTATGGCCGATGTGGAGATTGCAAGAAAGGCATATCTTGAGCGCAAGGCCCTTGCCTCACGCGCTCTGCTTAAAGACTGGACAGCCTGATGTCGGGAGACGTTTCCATGAAACTTCATTATATACAGCACGTTCCGTTTGAAGGCCCGGCCGCGGTGCTGGACTGGGCGCGGGAACGGAACTGGGAAAGCAGGGGCACCATGCTTTTTGAAAGAGATCCCCTGCCGGACATCTCCAGCTTTGATATGTTGGTGGTCATGGGAGGCCCAATGGGAGTATTTGATGAAGAAGATTATCCCTGGCTGGCTGACGAAAAGAGGTTCCTCAAAGAGGCAATAGAGTCCGGCAGGCCGGTGCTGGGTATCTGCCTTGGCGCCCAGCTTCTTGCAAATGTTCTGGGCGCCCATGTGCAGAAGAATATCGTCAAGGAGATAGGCTGGTTTCCGGTCTCCCTCACCCCGCCGGGTTGGGAGTCTCCGATATTCAGGGGCATTCCCGCTACCTTCGAGGCTTTTCACTGGCATGGAGATATGTTCCGGATACCAGAGGGTGGCGTGCAGGTGGCAAACTCTGAGGCCTGTCCCAACCAGGCCTTTACCTGGAATGACCGGGTGGTGGGGCTCCAGTTTCACCTTGAAACCACAAGGGAGTCTCTTGAAAGCCTGGTATCCAACTGCGGGGATGAACTCAGGGTTGAAGCAGAATATGTTCAGAAACCCGAGGTAATTCTGGAAGAGGGAAGGGATTACACCTCAATGCGCAATCATCTCTTTACGCTGCTTGACAATATGTCAGGCTGTATCCGCTGATTGTGACAAAACTGCAGGCCGGATTTGGATGTTCATGCCCGGCTTTTTGGGGACTTGGATGTAGATGAAGGTATTCAGGCGTGTTGGCAAGTATTTTGGCTGTCACCTGGAGCAAAACTCCATGCTGTGGGCAGTTCCGGTCATCTTGTTGCTTCTCTCCGGATGTGCCGTCAGACAACAGATGCCAGAACTGTTTCCGCGGGAAAGCAAGGAGCCACGGGAGCCGGAAATTGCAATATTTGATGTGTCAGCGCTGCCTGCAACGTACATGGGCACGGTATCTTCGGCCAATTGTCCGGAACTGAAGTTTCACATCACCATCTCGCCGGACCATACCTACTCCATGAAACGCTCATGCCGCATGGAAAAAGGATCGCCCCCTGAAGAGGTGGTTGATTCAGGCGTGTGGCAACTTGCAGGCAACAGTACCCGGCTTGAGTTATTTACAGAGGGCGTGAAACTTGCGGCCTTTAAGGTGATTGATGCAAAATGCCTGGAACCTGATGCGGCGGATGCCGCTCCTTCCGCCTCTTCCCCCATTTCTTCCGGTGATATTAAATCGGCGGATAATGGAATCTGCAGGCAGGAACAGGTGATACCCTTCGAATCCGCAAGGCAGATGCGCGGACTCTACTCATGCATGGCGGATGTCGGCATATTCAGGGATTGTGAAACCGGAAAACGTTACATTGTGCTTCATGAAGGGGATAACGCCGCCCTTGAGAATGCCTATCTCAATGCCGAACATGGCATAGCAGAGCCCCTGGTCGTCAAGGTGCTGGGAGTTGTAAAAACGGTACCGGCAGTAGAGGGACAGCGGCTCGAGAGGGTGCTTCTGGTGGAACGTTTTGTAGCCATCACCCCCTACAAGTCATGCCGCAGCGAATCTCTGGAGCCAGCAAGCTGCGGCACGGTTTCAGCGCCCGTGATTGAAAATATCAAGTGGGAGCTTGTGGAGCTTGCCGGTGAACGCATAGAGCCTGTAAATGGAGTATCGCCGGGGTTCAGGCTTAATCCCCAGGGAATGAGCATGAGGGGGTTCGGCGGCTGCAACCGCATGATGGGGATGTATGAATTGCATGAAGACCTTTTGCATTTCAGGAACATAGCCACAACAAAAAGATTCTGCCAGGAAACCCTTGGGCTTGAAGACAGGCTGATTCAGGCACTGGAACATGTAAAGACCTACCGGATCGAAGGTGATCTGCTTGAGCTATACGGTGATTACGGCCTGCTGGCGGTCTTCAGGAAGGCAGGGAGCCGGGCCGGGATCTGAAAAGGGGAAAAATTGTTTTTACCGGAACTCGAAAGGAAGATACGGAAACTTCTTGCCAGCGGCATGAGCCGCGGGGATATATACGCAAGGCTTTCTGACAGCGAAGACAGGGATGAACTGGCCTATTTTCTTGACAACCTTCCCGAGCCGGATCTCAGGTCAAGATACATCTATCTTGTTTACATCCTGGCAGCCCTTCTTGCGGCGGTCACGGTCAGAAAGCTGATTATGGCCACATCCTGGGTTGGCGGATTCAATGCATTTTCCCTTCTCTCCCTGGTTGTTCCCACTATTAATATATATCTGATCCGTGAGGTGCTGCTTTTTCATCGTAACGGCTTCCAGTTTACTGCTATACTTTCCCTCATATCTCTTGTAAACGCTGAAAACCGTGTAATGCCCGAGGTGGTTATAATGCCCCTGACGGCACTTCTGGCTGGTTTTCTTTTTTTCCGCATGTTTCCCAAAGAAACCATGATCAGTAAATGAAAATGGCTGGGGTCCGGAGTTGGGTTATCTTGAAAAGGAAGTAAACCGCCTTGTGGGGCAGGCCATGCACCGTTACAGCCTGCTTGAGCATGGCGACAGAATCATGATGGCGGTCTCCGGCGGGGCTGACAGTATGCTATGCCTGTGGTTTCTGCGCCATTGGCTGCGCAAGGCCCCGATATTTTACGAAATTATTCCCGTACACCTTGACATGGGTTTCGGGCAGCGTTCATGGAAAAGGCTTGGGGCCTATTTCAGCCGCCTGGGCCATACATTTCACATTGAGGAGACCAGGTACGGCCTTGAGGCCCACGGGCCCGAAAACCGGGGTAAAAGCCCCTGTTTTGTCTGTTCCCTTAAGCGCCGGAAGCGCCTGTTTGAGCTTGCTGATGCGCTTGGATGTAATAAGATAGCCATGGGCCATAATGCTGATGATTTGATTGAAACATTCTTTATGAATATGTGCTACGTCGGGGAAATGAGCACAATGATTCCCAGGCAGGAGATGTTTCAGGGGGCAATAACAATCATAAGGCCTATGGCCCTGGTGGAAAAAAACAAGATAAAAAAAATGGTCCACAGGCTGCGTTTGCCAATAATTGAAAATCTATGTCCTTCAGCACACCACAGCAGCAGGACTTTCATAAGGAATATGCTGGAGGAACTGTACACATCAAACAGCAAGATACGCGGCAATCTGAAACGGGCGCTTGGCAATATAAGACGCGATTATCTGCTTTGACCATAACTGTTCATTGCCGGGATCACGTTTCAACTTGTGCAGATGTTCGTTAAGGAGCGATACTTGCGTACTGTTGATCAGATTGTCCAACGCTCCCTCAGCATCCCGGCTACATACCATTGCCCTTTATACGGGGCAAGAACGATAATAATACCCTGCCAATCGTACTGTGCGCTGGAATGGGGATCCGTATGGCAGAAAGAATAGCCTGTGAGTGCATCAAATCCTTTTGCCGGAAAACCACGGAGCCTTTTGTCCAGTTTTGCAACTTTGTTAATTGACCCGGGACTGAGGGAGAGGGTGTCCACGTAGTGCCAGAGGTCCTTGCGGATGATGTCACCCCGTCCGTAAGTGTGCCCCCAGTCGATTTGCTGGCTGTTTTTCCAGTAAGTTTTGAACAGTTGCCGGGTAAACAATCTGTCGTCATCGGTTCCGAAGCCCGCCATTTCCGAGAGGCGGATCCCCTTGGCGGGATGGATAAGGGAGATGATAGCGGAGAGGTTTTTGTCATACAGGGCGTTGACCATCCGGACGGCAGCGTCAAAGGCAGGATCGCGATCAATTTCGCACATGGATCTGAGCCGTTGTTTGCCCAGATAGTCATTAACGTAGTGCAGGGAAACGCAGTATCCTGTATCCCCATATTTCATGGCGCTGAATTTGTTTGCCCCGATTAGGCGGGATCGGGCTATCCATTCGGTGTGCAGGCCGGTTACGGTCTCCTCTCCAGACAGGCGAGTGACGACGAGGCAGTCTTCACCGCGGCATTTGAGCGAGACGTAGCAGCCGTTTTCCCTGCCTTTGATCCTGACATAGCCGTAGTTGCTTTCCTGGATAGATTTTGCGTTGACCCAGCCGGCTGTTCCGCCATAGTCCACGAGAGGGTCGGGGTGGATGCGGCACCACCTGGAGCGGCCGATCCGGCGGCACTGATCGATATAGACATGGGCGCCGTTTGGAAAAGTGCCAAGCTTTCGGCTGTGACAGCCGGGGCGGGCGCGGACGCTGAGGGCGTGGCGGCCGGCCACGTTGACGACCTTGCCGAAGAGCGCGGGCGAGGCGGCATGGGCTGCCGCGCCCAGACAGATGAGCAGCAGAAACGATCGGATTATTATTCCCATCATTTAAAGTCACTCCAAAACAAGACCATTGGCTGCGCTGAAAACATACATGCCTTGTTTGAAAGGCCGTACAATCATGCTTATGCTACCTGCTCCTGCGTCTTTTCTGATATTTCTCTACTGCCCGGTTATGTTCCCTCAGGGTTGCAGAGAACTTGTGGGTTCCGTTGTTCCTGGAAACAAAATAGATGTAGTCGGTTTTTGCCGGGTACAGCACCGCCTTAAGGGATGCAAGCCCCGGGTTTGAAATTGGCCCCTTGGGAAGCCCCTTGATTGTATAGGTGTTGTACGGGGTGTTTCGCCTCAGGTCTTTCCACCTCAGGCGTCTTTTTCTTATATTCTGCTCAACAAGTATGCCGTAGCGCACAGTCGGGTCAGCCTGAAGGGGCATTCCTTTTTCAAGCCTGTTCCAGAAAACACTTGCGATAAGCGGGCGTTCCTCCTCACGCATTGCCTCTTCTTCAACTATTGACGCCAGGATTACCACCTGGTGACGGCTTGCGTTTATTTCCCTGGCCCGTGTGTCAAAGGAATTTTCCCGCCATATCTGGTTGAACCTGTCTATCATCAGCATTGCTATCTCCCTGGCCTTGTATCCCCTTGGAATCAGATAACTGTCGGGAAAGAGATAACCTTCGGCGCTTTCTGCCGGAATCGATGCGTTTTCAAGAAATTCCCTGTCTCTTACAGCATTCAGGAATTCATCTTTCTGCCTGATCAGTTTTGAATGCTTCAGGATGGATGCTATCTGGAAAATATTGTATCCTTCAGGTATGGTTACCTGATACTCAATGGGACGTCCCGATACTATTATATCAAGTATCCGTTCCGGAGGCATGGCGGGAGAAATGTAATATGCACCGGCCTTTACCTCGTCCAGCATGTTTTTGTACCAGGCAAGCAGGTAGAATCCGTCCCTGGAGGCTATGAAACCCCGTTTTTCAAGCATGTCCGCAACATGTTTGAAGGATGAGCCCGGTTCTATCTGAACCATTACGAGGTTGCCCTCCGGGGATGCCGGCCGCATCCACTGCCGCAGCTGGAGGTCGCATGCAAGAAAGGTGAAAAAAAATAGCCAGGATATCAGTATAGAAGGATGTTTAAAAAGAAATTTCATCTTGACAAAGAGACAGCTGTCTGGATAGTGATCGCGGTCATTCTTGCCGCATGGATGATGTTGGGGTTTGTCATGGGAGGCGGCGCTGGTTCACGTTTCCCGTGAATCTTCAAGACAGGCTTCGGTGTCCGGGGCCACGGAAATACTCCATGTCCGCCCTTGTCAGGACCGGACCAAAAATCCCCGGTTTCCGGTATTGTGCGTGACCATCATGTTCCCTCGCCCCCGGGGCGACATCTGCCATAGATGCGAAATGGCCCAGCCAGGTCTGCGAGTCGGGAGCAGGGTCCATGTGCCCGGATCGTTGCCGCACGTCAGCGGCAGCATTGCAACAGATGAACTGGATGGTTGCTGGCGCATGTGCAAGACTGTTAAAGGCAGTTGGAACATCACCGGGGGGAAAAGGCGCAGTCCAGTACATCTGTTCAGGGGATGACGCCCCGCAACCTTTCCTGGGCCTGCCTGCAATACCCCGATGCAGTGCTGGAGCCTTGAGCCGCTACCGTGGCAGACCGTCAAGGAGCCTTGCCTTTTCCCGGGCGTCCCTGCAGATTTTTTTCGACGTATTTTCAAAATTGTTTTCCATTTTATTTTCCGGATGGGCGGTTGCACATGTTAAAAGTGGCTGCATTGTGGCAGATACAGCTTCTCCTTGCCCCAAAATGCACCCAAAAAAGGAAACGTGATTTTGCATTACTTCATCCGTACATGCATATCCTGTGCCCTGTTGCTCCTTTTTTTCACTGTTCCTGCAATGGCTGTCTCTGTGTTCCGGCTTGAGCCTGGCAGAACAGTCTATGGCAGCCTGAGGCAGGTCCGCATTTTTTCAAATACAACCCTCCTCGACATTGCAAGAGAGAACGATCTTGGTTTTAACCAGATTACTGCGGCAAATCCCGGGGTTGACCCGTGGGTTCCCCATGATGGGGCGCTCGTTACCATTCCAGGAGCCGTGATTGTGCCAGACAATCATCCGCCAGAGGGTATTGTTATAAATCTTGCGGAAATGCGCCTGTATCTGTTCACATCGTCAGATGATTCTAATGGCCGGTTATATACATGTCCAGTAGGTACAGCCAGAACCGGCTTTTCTACAAGGCCAGGTATCTATACGATTTATCAGAAAAAAAAGGATCCGGTTTGGGTGCCTCCTCCATCGGTTCGCAGGGAGGATCCGGACTTGCCCCAAAGGGTGCCTCCGGGGCCGGACAACCCGCTTGGCCATTATGTGCTCCGTTTTTCGAGAGAATCGTATGGTATTCACGGTACAAACCGTCCATGGGGAATCGGACGCAGGGTCAGTCATGGATGTATAAGGCTGTATAACAGTGATATAGAGGCGCTTTTTGATCTGGTGGATGTGGGAACAGTGGTGGTTGTGCGCTATGCGCCTGTCAAGGCAGGTATTGCCGGCAACCGCTGCTGGCTTCAGGTTTGCGAGGATTACCAGCGCAAGGTGCCTGACATGATGGCAGAGGTCCTTGCGCGTCTGTCCCGGTGCAAGGAAGAGTTTTACCGGCAGGGCGGCCTGGATATAAAATTTGACATGACAAGGATCAGGCGCGTGATGCAGGAGGAGCGTTGTATTCCAGTGGAGGTAGGTGCTGTATCCGGCTCCATGCCGGAGGCTGATGCGCGGGAAGCAGCTTCATCAGTGGAAAATGATGAAAGACGCCTTCATCTGGAGTAAGATTGCGCCTGAAAAAAAGATTGCTGCCATGCGTGAAATGTCTTCATGGCAAAAGGCGATTCAACATGCAGGTACGGTGAGCCTCTGGTCTGGTGCGAGAGTATGACAGAAAAAGACGATTTTTCATGTTCGTTTGCAGCGCGGTACAAACCTGCCGCCAAGGCCTCAACCCATCTGTTTGCGGCAGCCCTCATGTGGACTACGGTGGGAATAATGCTGGGCATACGTGGAATTTTTAATATTGATTTCAGCTCCTGGCAGGGCGTTGCGTGGGCAGCAGGCGCCCTGATCGCCGGAGGCCTGAAGGGGGAATTTGTCTTAAGGAAAAGCGCAAAGCGCACGGTGTGCAGGATACTTGAACGCGGTGACGGAAAGTGCCTGGGCGGGTTCATGTCATGGAAAAGCTGGCTCCTGGTTGCCTCCATGATTGTCATGGGCAAGCTTTTGAGGGCAAGTCCCCTGCCAAGGAATCCGGTATGGAGTGTTTACGTGGCCGTAGGTGCTGCACTTGCGGTGTCGAGCCGTTTTTTCTGGATTGCGCGAAGGGATTACATCAACAGGAACAGATGATGAAAAAAATAACCGGAAAGGTCGGTTATCCTGCCTCGGAGAGGGTGTCCAGGCTGATAGAACTGATTGATATACTTCGGGCGCCTGACGGTTGCCCCTGGGACAGGGAGCAGACCCCCGAGACAGTAAAAAAATATATTCTGGAAGAGTGCTACGAGCTTGTGGACGCCATTGATTCCGGGGCGCCTGGCGAGGTTTGCGAGGAGCTGGGAGACCTCTTTTTCATGCTGCTGTTTATCGGCAGGATGTATGAGCAGGCCGGGGATTTTGAAATGGCGGATGCGTTAAGGCTTGCCGAAGAGAAGATGGTGCGCCGTCATCCCCATATTTTTGGTGATGTAAAGGTCCATGATACCGGTGATGTCACTACCAACTGGCAGAATATAAAGGCCGATGAGGCCAGGAAGAAGGGCAGAAAGCACAGCGTTCTTGGCAATCTTCCCAGGGCACTGCCCTCTCTCCAGTATGCGTTCAGGGTAGGTGAACGGGCTTCCAGGGTGAATTTTGACTGGCAAAGCGCGGAGGAGCTGTTTCCAAAGGTGGACGAGGAGGCAAGGGAGCTTGATGAGGCTGTTAAAAACGGGGATGTGGATGCCATTGGCCAGGAGCTTGGTGATCTGCTGTTCACCATTGCAAACCTTGCCCGCAAACTGGGTATCAATCCCGAGGAGGCATTGCAGGGCGCTGTGGGCAAGTTTATCCGGAGATTTCATGCCATGGAAGAGCTTCTGGAAGGGCGCAACAAGTCTCTTTCCGGCGGTGTGTCCAGGGATGAGATGGAGGCCGCCTGGGAAGAGGCAAAGGCCAAGGAGTCCTGAAAGAGTGTTTTTCCGGTAATGTCAATATATCCTGAAGAGTTTGATGTTATTGTAATCGGGGCGGGCCATGCAGGGTGCGAGGCCGCGCTTGCGGCGGCGCGTCTTGGCGTTTCAACCTGCATGCTTACCATAAATCTTGACTGCATAGCGGCCATGAGCTGCAACCCAGCCATAGGAGGCCTGGCAAAGGGCCAGCTTGTGCGTGAGATAGATGCCCTGGGCGGGGAGATGGCCCGCAATATAGACGCAGCAGGTATTCAGTACCGAAGGCTCAATACCTCTAAGGGTCCTGCCGTGCGGGCTACCCGCGCGCAGGCAGACAGGCTTCTCTACCGTCTCCGCATGAAAAGGGTGCTGGAGAATCAGCCCGGGCTGGAGATACATCAGGCAATGGCCGGAGAGCTCCTGGTGCGGGAAGGCCGTGTTTTCGGGGTGAAAACCACCACCGGGCAGGAGTTTCATTCAAAAAGGGTAATCGTCACAACAGGTACGTTTCTGCGCGGACTCATTCACATTGGCCTTGAGCAGATGCAGGCCGGGCGCATGGGTGATCCTCCTTCAAACAGGCTGGCGCGTGCAATAGCCTCTCTTGGATTTGAAATGGGACGCCTCAAGACCGGAACTCCTCCCAGGCTGCATGCAGGCACCATTGATTTCAGCTCTCTTGATGTTCAGGAGAGCGATCCGGAGCCTGTACCCTTTTCCATTACCTCTGATACTGTGCCGCTGCCTCAACGCCCGTGCTGGATCACCTACACCAATGACGCTACCCACAGGGTCATAGAATCAGGCCTGGACCGCTCGCCTCTCTTTGCCGGTGTTATTGAGGGAACGGGCGCCAGATACTGTCCCTCCATCGAAGACAAGATTCACCGTTTTCCAGACAGGGAGAGGCACCAGGTTTTCCTTGAGCCCGAAGGTCTTGATACAGTGGAGGTGTATCCCAACGGAATTTCCACAAGCCTTCCCATTGATATCCAGATAAAAATGGTCAGGAGCATAAGGGGGCTTGAAAACGCCAGGATCATGCGTCCCGGTTATGCAATAGAGTACGATTATGCCAATCCGGTGCAACTCTATCCCAGCCTTGAGACAAGGATCGTGAGCGGGCTGTACTTTGCCGGACAGATAAACGGCACGTCCGGGTATGAAGAGGCCGGGGCACAGGGGCTAATGGCAGGGATAAATGCCGCCCGCAGCGTTAAGGACATGGAGCCCGTGGTGCTTGACAGGTCACAGGCATATATCGGGGTGCTAATTGATGATCTTGTTACCAGGGGGACCAGAGAGCCGTACCGCATGTTTACATCAAGGGCTGAATACCGCCTCCTGCTCAGGGAGGACAACGCCCATGCAAGGCTTACCCCCCTTGGACGGGAAATCGGCCTTGTGGATGATGCCGCCTGGAACAGGTTCAGGCAGAGGCAGGAGGACGCCGAACAGGCCTTGAAATTTGTCAGCGATATAAAAGTGGTGCCGGGTCCTGAAACAGACAGGTGGCTTGCTTCCATTGGTTCAGCACCTGTCAGGCAGCAGATGCCTCTTTTGGAACTGTTGCGCAGGCCCGAGGTGACCCTGGAGGCTGCGGCAGAGATGTATCCCCAGCTGCGCAGCATTCCCCAGGATGCCGCATGCCAGGTGGAGATAGAGACCAAGTACCAGGGGTATGTAAGGCGTCAGCAGGAGGAGATAGAAAAATTCCGGCACTGGGAGTCTGTAAAACTTCCGGATGACCTTGACTATGCAGCCATACCCGGCCTAACAAGGGAGGTTGTGGAAAAACTGAGCCGCCAGCGGCCGGATTCCATAGGACGCGCTTCACGCATTTCAGGCATTACGCCCGCAGCGATTACAGCCATTCGCATCCATCTTAAAAAAATTGGAATGGGGGAGTGATATTCAGTTGGTCGCAATACGTTTTTGTCTCATAATGTCCCCACTGCGCAGTACGGTTTGTGGTCGAAAGCATGCTGTCAAATGTTGGGACACTTGAAATGTAGAACTATGCCATGCCTGTTCCTGCCTGGGGTTGGTCCCGGGGTTACAACAGTGAAACACTCTTCAGGACCTCGGCAATCCTGGAGTCATGCCTGGCAAGTCTTTTCATGGCCTCTATTATCTTGTTAATATTCCTCTTGTTCTCAATGACATCCTTTTCGTCCACCAGCACAGCCTCAATTTCCCTGATCCTCGTTTCAAAGGGTCGGATCATGGTTCTCCTGTCCCAAATGGCAAAGCCTATGGTTGCGGCTACCAGTGCTCCAAAGGTGGCCACTATGCCGATCATGAGTTCCTGCAAGGATTCAAATCGTTTGTCCACTTGCTCAAATCGTTTGTCCACCTGTTCAAATCGCTTGTTCATATCCTCTCTCAATTCCGCAAACCGTTTGTCCACCTGTTCGAACCGTTTGTCCACCTGCTCAAACCGTTTGTCCACCTGCTCGAACCGTTTGTCTATCTGCTCGAACCGCTTGTCTATCTGGTTAAGGCGCTCATCAATCCTTATGAGCATTTCCCTGTCCTTGTGAGTAAATGAATCCTCACCACCCCAGGCAGCCGTAACGGGTATTGTAGTCATGCATCCGAAAATGAGAAAAAGAGAGATTGTAATCAAAAAATTTTTCATGACGGGCCCTGCTCCTGTATGTTAATTCCGGATAATTTCTGGTTGTTATTATATCACACCCTCCTTATTATAACATAACAGTATCCAGGTGGCACTATTACCGTGACAGAGGGCATGGATTCGTTGTACGTGTCATTTTATCGGTTTCCATCCCGGGAAGAGTAATGAATATGCTGAATAGGAGATGCCTTGCCACAAGGCCTATGCTTTCCAGGTTATTTGCTCTTCAAGGCACTTGGCTTGCCAAAATGGCCACCATGAAGGATAGCCCCCAGAAAAAAACCGCATTCCGATTCGTTCCGTGCAGGATGTTTTTTTAAAGTGAAGCCCAATTGACAGGTCAACGCCCCTGGGGTATTTGCTTTACTTATGCAGGTTGGGCGGGCAAGCGGGATTACTCCGAGAAAATAGTACTGCTCGGCCTAAATCCGTCGGGGTTTATGCCCACCGACGCCACTCAGTATATGGGCAAAATTGAGCATAAACGCTGTTTTTGTCCACATACGGCGGTGGTTGGGCGAAACTCCATCATGTCCAAACCCCTGACGAACTTGCGCCGTCGTGTAATAGCATGTTGTACTTTGGCGCTTATGCGAGCGCGCAACTTGATGTACAATAAAGCCATACGACGCAGTATTTTTAGCAGCGGAGAGAAAAATGGGCGTTCTGAAAATCGCGGTTTCGGAAGAGCGTTTGGCAAAACTGGAAGAAAAAGCGCGTCGCTTGCGCGTCACTCCAGAAGCGTTGCTGGAAGCCGGTTTAGAAGAGTTGATAGGGCGGCTGGACGAAGAATTCCAGGAAGCAATGGCGCGTGTATTGTCCAAGAATGCCGATTTGTATCGTCGGCTGGCAAAAAGTATTTGAACTCGGAAATGCGCTATCTGACGTTGCGGTAAGTGCTGGAACTCTACCGGCATGTCATGGAGATTGGTGGCGGCGAGCAAGGGATTCGAGATTTGTCGGCACTTCAATCAAGCATCGCTCAGCCGCGGATGACATTTGGCGGGCAAGAGTTGTATGTGGGAGTGGTGGAGAAGGCAGTAGCGTTGGGATATTTGTTGATCAAGAATCATCCTTTCCTGGATGGGAACAAACGAATAGGTCACGCAGCAATGGAGACGTTTTTGATATTGAACGGCTATGAAATCCGGGCTGATGTTGAGGAACAAGAAAGGGTGATTCTGGAAGTGGCGGCGGGTGCAATGGGAAAGGCCGAATTTGCGAAGTGGCTTCATGCACATATAGCGAAATTCGAGTAAAAGTACAGGCCCGCCTAACCATGCGAGCAGCCGACCTGCCTTCGGCGGCTGGTAAGCGGCGCGGAATTTGCAGATTGTGGCTATAATCAAACTGTCTCGGACTGCAAATCCGGCGGGCGGCTGACGCCAACGATGTATCGTGCTTTTGCAAAACCAACACCGCGTATGCGGCATCCACCAGTAAACAGTGAGAAATTTTACCCTGGCTTGTTAATGAGTCCTGCCTGTGTTAAGCCATGTTGCAGGAGAGATTCAATGGACAATAGAGATTCAATTAACAATCCTGTTCTGAAAGCAATCTTTTCAAGAAGAAGCGTAAGGGAATTCGAGGAGGCCGCAATAGAGCCCGCTCTTGTAAGGAAGGTGCTCGAGGCCGGTATCTGGGCGCCCTCCGGACTTAACAATCAGCCTTGGCGGTTTGCCGTGGTGACAGACCCTGAAATGATTGGACGCTTTGAGCCGCTGACACGCTACGGCAGGATAGTGCGTTCAAGCCGCGTACTTATTCCTGTTTTCGTTGACAGGGACGCCATGTATCATGAGGTAAAGGATCATCAGGCCGTTGGGGCCTGCATGGAAAACATGCTGCTTGCTGCTCACAGCCTTGGCCTTGGGGCCGTATGGCTTGGTGAGATATTAAAAAGCGGTCCCGCGATACGCAAGCTGCTGGGGCTGGGAGATAATCTGGAACTTATGGCAGTAGTTGCCATGGGCTGGCCTGTAAATAAGAAACGTTCTTCCACCAGGAAATCCCTTGAGGAGCTGATTGTTTATACGGACTGTGAGCTATGACAAAAAAACTTTTTTTGCTGATTGCGTATGTTTCCGTTGTGATGATGTCCGCCTGTACCCATACCGCAACTACCCGCGGTGTTTATGATGGGCAGGCAAATCCTGATACGGCAGCCGTTCCGGGTGATTCCGACGGGACGGATGACCGCGCGCTGCCAGCTGAATCCGTCAGGGAAAACCGTGTATTTATCTTTCCTCACCTGCCTGTTCCGGTGGAACTTGAAAAAGTCGGCTCTGACACCGTGGTTTTTACAACAACCGAGTTTCACGGGGGACTTTTTACCCTGAAGGGCAGGATTTCTCAGGACAGCATCATGAACTTCTTTCTTAACCGGCTTCCTGAAGAAGGGTGGAGGCTTGCCGGACGCCTCGAATCGCAGACCTGCTATATGGCGTTTATAAATTCTTCCGGAGGTTCATGCCTGATTCAAATTTCCAGGGAGACCATGGGATTCAGTACCGAGGTGAGAATATATGTAACTGAAGGGCAGATCAGGTAAATGCTGTCAGACAATAAAAAGATTGCCTCCGGGGTACCATCATATTTCCCGCTTGAGGGACGTACCATCATACTGGGGGTAAGTGGCGGCATTGCAGCCTACAAGGCCGCGGGTTACGCAAGGGAGCTTGGCAGGCTGGGCGCAAGGATCATACCTGTCATGACCCGTAATGCGGAAAATTTTATCACGCCCCTGACATTTGCCGCCCTGACCGGGGAAAAAGTTCACACCCGCACCTTTGACATGGAGGATGCCCACGAGATTCCTCACATATCCCTGGCGCGGGAAGCTGATCTCATGCTATTTATGCCTGCCACAGCCAATATCATCGCAAAGGCTGCCGCGGGAATTGCAGACGATCTTTTGTCAACACTTTATCTTGCCTATTCAGGCCCTGCAGTTTTCTGCCCTGCAATGAATCCCGTGATGTATCAGCATTTTGCTACCCGTAACAATCTTGACATACTTAGGAAACGAGGACACATGGTGGCAGATGCGGAACAGGGCGATACCGCATGCGGAGAAAGGGGGCCAGGCCGTCTTGCCTCCTGGGAGCATATCAGGGAGACGGTAATCAGAAGTCTGACATTGCAGAACCTGCAGGGAATGAAGGTGCTTGTAACCGCCGGCCCTACGCGCGAGCGCGTTGACCCTGTACGATTCGTGTCAAACCGCTCCTCAGGGCGCATGGGTTACGCCGTGGCTGCGGAAGCCTGGAGAAGGGGGGCTTGTGTTACCCTGGTGACAGGGCCGTGTTCCATCTCCCCGCCCAAAGGCGTCAGAACCATACTCGTTGAATCGGCTGCCGATATGGCCAGGGCGGTTCAATCAGAGGCGGAAACAGCCGATATCGTCATAATGGCTGCGGCGGTAGCCGACTATACACCTGAATCTGTCCAGGAAACCAAGATAAAAAAAAGTTCGGAACAACTTGTGCTTGTACTCAAACGCACCCATGATATCCTGGCTGGACTTTTGCAGAACCGGCGGCAAGGGCAGGTGATCGTAGGCTTTTGTGCTGAAACCGGGAATCTGAAGGAACGAGCCCTTGAAAAAATCAGGAAAAAACCTGTTGACCTTCTGGTGGCAAACGATGTTTCTGAGCCAGGCTCCGGATTTGACGTGGAGACCAACAGGGTTCTGCTGCTGGATCGTGACCACAATGTGCAACGGCTCCCCCTTCTTGCAAAGGAAGAGGTAGCGGTACGGATCGTGGACAGAGTGAGTGCATTGCTGGATTGACACCTTTTCCCTTGTCTGTTATTCAAAAATACTGTTTGTGCCGGAGTGGTGGAACTGGTAGACGCGCTGGACTCAAAATCCAGTGGCTCTTGCAGCCGTGCGAGTTCGATTCTCGCCTCCGGCACCATATTTACTGTCCAATCCGGCCATCACGGTTCCTTTAAAAGCGTACGTGCCGCATCCATCGCTTTAACACCTGCTCCGACAATTTGAAACAACTGGTCTTGAATGGCCTGGGCCTCACATTACCCGCAAGTTTTTCTCTCAAAGAGAGACGTCTTGCATAATCATAAATGTCCGTGCTTAATGTTTGAGGCATCTACCCATATTCTCAACCCGTAACAGGTATATTTTTCATGTACATAGAACGAAGCAATTTCCTGCCAGGGCTGCATGTGCTCAGGGGGCTTGCCGCTGTGTCAACAGTCCTTTTTCATCTGCATCTGATGCGGCCTGTATTCAAGGTGAAATATCTGCACTTTGTCAATACACTGGGGGCAGGGGTAACGCTGTTTTTCATGATTAGCTGCTTTTCCCTGTTTCACTCCACTCTACCCAAGCTGAACCGAAACAACTGGCTGGCAGGTTTTGTCCTGAGACGATTATTCCGCATCTATCCGCTGTTTCTGTTCATGCTGGCCGTGCATCTGGCACTCCATTTCATGATCTATCACAAGATATACTCACCAGGGGAAGTGCTGTTAAATATGCTTCTCATGTACCAGTTTTATCCAGGCGCACATGAAAGCATTATATGGGCGGGCTGGACCATAGGCGTAGAGGTAACCTTTTACTGCCTGTTTCCCCTGCTGCTGGCCATCTCAAGAAAATTTTCCTTCTGGCTGGTGCTTTTCCTGGTGACCATGGCGCTTTCCCAGGCAATTCCCGAAGTTATTTCATCCCTTAATCTTAACGACTCGTACGCTTACATGAGCTTTCCCAGGCAGCTGTTCGTATTTATTGAAGGGGGAGTGGTTTACCTGCTTGCCAGGATGTATCCGGACAAAACCCTGTTCGGTCTTGCAGCGCTCGGGGTCAGCATTGTAATTATCTATTTTGCAGGGACACTGACCGCAAAAGTGCTTTTCATCGGTAGCCTTGTATATACCTTCCATAAAAGCCCGTTGCTATTCAACCCGTTTACCAGGTTTCTGGGTGAGGCAAGCTACACCATCTACCTGGTACATCCCGTGGTAGTGGCAGCGTTGAAACCCTGGCTTAAAAGGCTATACGGACTGGGCCTGCCGGATGATCTCAGCTTTATCATCAGTTTTGTCATTGTTTTTTCAGTTGTATGCGTGATATCATCCTTAATAAACAGATTCATGGAGATACCTGTCTACCGGTTCGGAGTAAAGATCGCTGAAAGAGCTGAATCAGCTCCGCTGAGTTAAGGAAGGGAAAAGGCAAGATTCCGCCAGGAGGTTCATAAATGTCTTTTTCAGTCACTTCACCCGCATTTTCCTATGGAGAGAAGATTCCCAGGATTTATACCTGTCAGGGAATGGACATCTCGCCACCTCTTGAGTGGTCAGGCGTACCAGCCGGAACAAAATCGCTTGCCCTTACGGTCTTTGATCCTGATGCGCCAGACCCGGCCCGTCCCCGCATGACCTGGGTGCACTGGGTACTTTACAACATACCGCCTGAAACAGAAAAGCTGCCACAGGGAGTCAGAACCGGCAATTTGCCGTCCGGCACAAAACAGGGCCTTAACAGCTGGGGAAGGACAGGATATGGAGGGCCATGTCCTCCCATTGGAATCCACAGGTACTTTTTCAGGCTGGACGCCCTTGATACGGTAATCAGGGACCTGACGCGCCCGACAATGGAGGCACTTGCCACCGCCATAAAGGGACACGTACTGGCAGATGCGGTACTTATGGGCAGGTACGAAAAGATATAGTCCTGATAGCGTGGACGTACTCACTCAGGCTGGAGTCAGCTTTCAGAAAATGGCTGCCAATCGCCTGGCTAACAGGTATCAACGGGCCGGATCACATTCTTGTCAGCGGAGTAATGGATATTTTGACACAGTCCATCTCCATTTCCATCCGACCTATCCGTCAGCAAAGCTCTGTTACGGGTTTTCATTTTCTTGATCTGCCTCCTTTCTGCAATGGGTGAAGACGCCAGGCAACCCTTCCAACAATTTCTTTATCCATTGTCTGATCCGGGTCCCGTCTGCCTTGCGATCAACGAAAATCCGGGCAGCGGTCATATCCTCTCTACAGTTTCAAGCGCAGTCCTGGTCTGAAATGCCACATGGAGTAATGTTTCCCTCCAAAAGCTCGGCATGAATCCTGAGCACACCATGAAGCACTGTCCGGGGTTACAGGGGAATCGTGCTGCATGCGGCCTGGACAAGACAACTTCGATTTTGGTATTATCCATGACTGTTCGGTCCGCAGGCATGCCTGAGGCGCGGTATAGAGGGCATGCTGAAGCGCCGCGGCACTTCAAATATGCGGTTTCAGGCTGGAGCAAAGATAATGCCTGAAGTTGACACGGTACGGGACTCCGTGGAGATTCGGGCAGAAAGGTGGAAAAGATCATGAACAGAATATGTTTTCCGGCAGTACTCATTGCAGTTCTGGCCACTATTTCGTTGCAGGGCTGTTCTTTTTCGGATTCATCCAAATCTTTTTCAAAATCTTCATCCTCACCCTTCCGTTCAAGTTCCGGCGGTGATATCGCAGAGGCAAAACGGATGAGCTATATGAATGAAGTTGCGGTATTTACCGACAGTCTTGTAAAGACGAGGGTTACTTCGGATGATTTCATGCGAGGTATATCCAGAATTGCGGAACGATACGGCATTACCGACTGGGAATTTTACAAATATACCTACATTGCCATAGGCATGGGGCTTAAACATGCCGGCATCCCGGAGAATTCGATTGATACACTGCCTATACTTGAGCAAATGACAGGGCCGCGTTACGGCATGAAAAAGTATATCATTGATGGTTACCGCTCCGTGAACATAAAGAAATGACCGGGGGCCACTCAGAAGGCCGGTTGCGGGCAACATGAGTTTCCCCGGTGCCGGCGCCATCATGAGTTGAGCAATGGCTGAAAGTTGCCGCATGATCCGTCTTTTGGTTTTATCTTTTCTGTGCGCCATTGCTATGGCCGTGTCTGTATGGGCATGGCCGCATTCCATTGCCCGGGCCGGGCCGTCATTCATTTCTGTCATTTATGTAGAATCAAATACAGGGGACTCCAGTGGCGGTCATGCCGCAGTCAGGATTGGAGATGACTGTTTTCATTTCCAGCATTCGCCCGAAGGTCTTGTCCTTCTTGAAAAAGAAGGGTGGGAAGATTTCCGGTTCTATTATAATGACCTTGGCAACAGGGATATTTACCTGGCAGAGATTGCCCTGCAACCAGGGGAAGCAATGGCTATCTGGCAGGAGTTTATGAGGCTCAGGCTGTGCCAGGAGCAGCAGGCGGCAAAAGTGAGGGATCTTGAAGGTTATTCCAGGCTTGCGGCAAAACTGCTGAACGGATCAGGCCGGATTCCGGTAAGGGGGGCCGGATTGTTTTCTGAAAGGCGAAGCCCTTTCACCGGTTCCATCATGGGAGAAATTTCCCGGCGGTACGGAAAAGGCTTTCTTGCCGTGCAGAAGGCGTCTCTCCTGAAGGATATTGTAGAAATGCACGCGGAAGCCTCGCACAAGGCCCCTGACCTGGCTGAGATGCTTGCGGCGCTTCAGGACAGATTTGAGCTTTTGACCGCTCTTGATGTCCTTGAAAATGGATATGATCTCGCCATGTCCGCACTGTCCGATCCGGAAGATGAGGCGATCCCGAGGCTTTCGCCTGATGAAGCAGGTTCGGTCAAGCGGTGGAAGGATTTTTTTCTCAATTCAGTTGTGTCCATGCTCTCATCTCCAAGAAGCGACCGCGGCTTTCCCATCATGCTCGCCACTGCGCGTTTCCTCTGTGCATGCAAGAGCCTTGAGACCGGAAGGCTTTTGCTTCTCAAACCTGCTCCGGTGCCTGGCCAGGAGATTGATATAGCCGAGGCTGGCGGCCTTGCGGTGGTGCGGGAGCTTTACAGGGTAAAGCGGCAGGAACTGAAAAGGGCGGCGCAGACGGTTCTGAGGGTCGATGTCCGGGAGGAGCCTGCCTGGAATATGCTCGAAAACATTGCCGCCCAGGCCAATGAACTTTCTGCCGCTGCCGGTGGGCATCGGGTAATCAGTAATTATTCAGGCAGCTCCATCCCTGAAGCAGCTGCTAATGTAATTCTGGATGCGGCAGCAGGGGCAGCTGTGCCCCGTAATGCGGTTTCCATTATTCAAGGAATGAAGACCGAGCTTCGAGATGCCATGAAGGAGAGATGGAGCTACAGTCTTGTTGCCAGAAACTGTGTTACAGAGCTTTTCAGGGTGATAGCAAGGGGCCTTGCGAGATATGAGGCCGTGGCCGAAGCGCAAGGCCAAAAAGACGGCATCGGTGCCAGGTTGCGGCTGCATTCCACTGATTTTGATTCCTTTTCATTTGTTCCCTGGATTATGTTTCGCCAGGCATGTTCAAGACTGC
>JALVQQ010000188.1 GCA_027025395.1 Deltaproteobacteria bacterium
ACTGCATGAATATGGCATTCGACAGTTTATTGTGCTTTCATCTGTTGCGGTTCCACTTGACAGTAACCACATCAGTACAGAAAAGCAAATAGCGTCCCCTGCATCAGGGGCGCATCAACGCATAAGAAGATAATACTGTCCAACAACCGTCTTCAGGGGACTTCATGCCTGGCGCCACCACTTCCATTGCCCCGGAACTGACCTCCTTCATCAAACTGCTGTACAGGGAAGCGGCCCTTTTTGCCGAAAACAACTTTCCGGCAAGGTACCACGACATGCTGAACGCGTTCTGCAACGCGGCCCAGCACGAAGGAGGCCTGAGGAATTTTTACCGTCTTTGCGTTGCCGTGCCGGCGGCCCTGGGACATAACATGCAGGGCACATTCTACCTCTACAACTGTGAAACCCGTGCTCTTGACAAGGTGTGTGACACCGGGACCGGCCTTCTGGATCCCCCAGAGGAGGCCGGCGCGTCCCTGCCGCCCTCAAGGGAACCCTATGAAACCTCGGACATGCTGGTTTTCCCCCTGTTTTCCCGTCCCCCCAGAGAGAGTGAATGTGCCGAAATGCCGTGGCGGCATGATATTGACCACATGACAGACTACTGTCACCACCTGCACCATCCTGACCCCTTTGAATCGCGGCTGAACATACTCGGCATGTTCAGCGTGCGTCCCCTGTCGCGCCTGTTTCACGAAGACCGGCTATTCTTCAGAACACTCAGCCGCTGGATGGGCTATGAGCTGAACAAGCGCCTGCTCACTGTGCAGAACCTGAGGCACCTCTGTTTCCTCAACTCCCTTGGACGCGACATAGGACACAATGTCATCATTCCCAACATGCGGTTCAGGTATCTGCTCCAGGAACTCAAAAAAAAGATCGAGGCGGCAGACAGCCTGCGGGGAAAAATTGAAGAATGCACCACGCTGCCGGAAAACTCTCATGAAGAATGCGGCGGCGTGGGAGAACAGTTCTCACAACTTTTAGGCGACCTTGAAAAATGCCAGCACAACCTGATTCAGCAGCATACGCAAATCTCACTGTTTCTGGAAAGCCTATTCAGGGAAGAGCATTTCCGTTATGGTCACCTGGTGGTAAAGGCTACCCTGTGCGATGTTGAAAAAGAGATAATCGAACCACAGCTTGAACTCTACGCCCACCGTTTTGAAGAGCACGGCATCCAAGTGGACAAGCCCCTTAACATGTACAGACAGCGTTATCCGCTCATGGTTGACGTTGGGCTTCTCTCCCAGGTCTATGCAAATCTTTTTTCAAACGCCATCAAGTACACCAGCGAGATAATCGACCACAGAGGAGAAAAGCGCAAGGCCCTGGCGTACGGTTGTGAAGAGGTGCCCGATTTCCCGGCAAAGGGCATGAAGGGCATAAAATTCAATGTGTTCACCACAGGGCCACCGCTGTCGGAAGAAGAGTGCGCAGAGATTTTCAAGGAGGGAAAACGTGGCATAAACAGCAAAGCCATCAAGGGAACCGGCCACGGCCTCGCCTTTATCAAGAGGGTGATTGAGGCCCACGGGGGTGAGGCAGGATGCGAACCTACCCGGGAGGGGAACAACTTCTATTTCATCCTTCCCATGGCACCAATTACAGAGGACGGGATGCGCCATCAGGAACCTGGCGGCCCGCCCCGTCCATGATCCGTCCGTCATGAACAGAACCGCCATCGAAAAGGCTGTGGCTCTGATTGCGGAAAGCCGCTGGCCGGTTGCCTTTACAGGAGCAGGGGCAAGTGTTGAAAGCGGCATACCTGATTTCCGGAGCGCCTCGGGCCTGTGGTTGCGTTTCGATCCGCTGGAATACGGAACAATTGGCGCATTCCGCAAGAATCCTCGCAAGATATGGTCAATGTTGGAAGAACTTTTGGCCATGACCGAGGCACAGCCAAATCCAGGACATGCAGCCCTTGCACGGATGGAGGAGTGGGGCTTTCTGAAGGGGATCATTACCCAGAACATTGACGGGCTTCACCAGAAGGCCGGAAGCAGAAACGTGGTGGAATTTCACGGAACCCTCGACCGGCTTGTCTGCATCGGGTGCGGCCGGACATACCGCACATCGGGCACCCTGGAGGAAATTCCCCCTGCCTGCCGCGCATGCAGCCGGATTCTCAAACCCGATGTGGTTTTTTTTGACGAGCCGATACCGCGCGCGGTCATTGAGGCCGCGGACAAAATGATAAACAGGGCTGATCTGGTAATGGTGGCAGGCACCTCATGCAATGTTATGCCTGCCGCAACAATTCCTCTCCGTATCCGCGAAGCTGGCGGCCAAGTTATTGAAATAAATCCGGAGCCAGTGCTTTCAGGGCTGGCGAGCGTGGTCATAAGGGGGAGTTTTGCAGGGGCCATGCTGGAGATTGCGTCAGGGCTGAAGGCGCACCGGCCAGGAAGATAGCGCTAACATGCGGAAATCAGGAATACAAATGACCAGAGACATTACAGACGCCATCAGGAGTGTATCAGGCAGCCTGTCAGGCGCATTGCCTTGCGGCCGCCGTCAGCTACGTTTATGACAGAACAGGCACCTGTACTTGGGAGGATGCCCCTGGGGCAACGGAGCCTCTCCCTGCGGATTGTGGCATTTCTCACAAAATTTCTCCGCCTGTTTCTTTTTCATTGCATGATACTTCTGGTGGATATCGTCATGGGGAAGTTTTACAGTTGTTTCAGGCGGCGCGGCCAGGAGAAAAAGGATAATGCCGGCTCCGGCGGCGACAAACATGATGTTGTACAAGAGGGTATTGCGTTTTGGTTTTTCTGGCATAATGGCACAAAATCCCTGATCGGTATAAGCTGCGGATGGCGTGGCCCGTTATCGGGGCAGAGGGCATCAACATTCACGGCAAGGGTTACGGTTGCGAAAATAACCATGATGAGGCATGCAGCGCAACATCAAAAAATATGCGCGCCGCAGTGATCATTTCCGGGACTGCTGAACTGCTTTAGTGTTGCCCGGAAACAGGTTTTGATACCTTGGAAAATTTGGCATTAGCAGGTTAATCTTCCGCAATGGCATGGCCGCAACCACCCTGTTCATGTACTGTTGCCAGATGGCATGGCTCCGGCGGGCCTGAGCACCAGTTCAACCCGCCTGCTGCTGCCCGGGAGCATGCCGCCGCTCTCCCCGGTCACAGGGTACAGCGCCCCAAGCCCCTGTGCCTTCATCCTGGCCGGACTTATCCCTTCATGTGCAAGCGCCATAAAGACCGAGGCCGCCCGGGCCAGTGAAAGCTCAAGGTTGGAATGCCACCTGCCGCCCGGAGCCACCGGAGTGGTATCGGTATGGCCCAGGATATCGAGCTGGTATCCCGTTTCGCGTTTGAGGATGGAGGCTATCCTTGCAACGGTAGCCCTGCCCCTCGGGGTCAGCCCCGCTTCTCCGGCCGGGAAATTCAGATCTTCCAGCAGCACTATCACCAGCCTTTCACTGTTTCTCCTGACCGGGGCAATCTCCATGAACATACTTTCGAGCTCCCTGGCAGGCATTGGCCCCAGGGCTTCCTGCCGCGTCATTGCAGGATGCCGGGTTTCGGGTTCTGCCAGTTTCAGTGTGGTCCAGATGAGGAAAAATATAAGCATCAGCGTCATGAGGTCACTGAGGGTAATGACCCATGAATCATGTCCGGCACGGTCAGGGCCATCCCACTGTGCCGATACCCCTTCCGGCCCGGCAGGGGGCCTGGAGACTCCGGAAAAACCCCTTGCAGTGTCTGCCGCGCTGACCCGCCGGCCTGCTGAATGGTATGTCATGCCCCGCTCCCTAACCGTTCAATGCTTGCCGGGCCATGGCCTGTTCCATTACACCGGTTGTTTCTGATCCGGCGGCCTTGCTGGCATCCGTGTCTTCGGTCTCCTGTCTGCGCAGCTCGCGGTAAATGTCATAGGCATTCAGCTTTTCGGCGATTCTCAAGGGGTGCATGGCCTGCTGAAGGCCTAGCAGAGCCTCTGTAATCAGGGAGCGCTCACATACTTCCCGCCTGGCAATCTCCTCAAGTTTTGACGCAAGGGGAAGAAAACACAGATTTGCCAGCATGATCCCATAAAGGGTGGAACTCAGGGCCAGCCCCATTGACGGACCCAACTGCCTGGCAGTGCCGAGATCCTGCATTACATGCATCAGGCTTACCACGGTACCGGCCATGCCAAGCGCCGGGGCCAGGCGGGTGAGGGTATTAAGCATCTGGATCTGCGCCCTGCGTTCTCCCGAGGCAATCACCATCTCCCGTTCAAGGGCAGAGACAAGGGCCCATCTGTCATAGCCCTCTGCTATCAGGGACGCGCCGAACCTGAGATAGGGATTTTTCACCCTGTCCACCGCGCGTTCCAGCGCCAGAGGCCCCTTGAGCCTGTAAATCCTGGCAAGCTCCAGCACCTCGGGAAGAAGTTCGCGGGTATCAGCCTCCATGCTCCGGTTTCGTCTCACGCCGTGGAGAAGCGCCCTGCAGGTTGCCCTGATGC
>JALVQQ010000189.1 GCA_027025395.1 Deltaproteobacteria bacterium
GCGCATCTGATTCAGCCAATCGCCATGGAAGAGGGGCTCCGGTTCGCGATCCGTGAGGGTGGCAGGACAGTAGGCGCAGGTGTTGTCTCTGAAATTATTGAATAAATTACTGTGTTTTTTCGGAGAGTGTCGTGAGAGAAATTATTACACTTAGGTGTACAGTGTGCAAGAGACGCAATTACACCACAACAAAAAACAAGCGTACCATGCCGGACAAGCTGGAGCTGAAAAAGTACTGTCCTTTTGACAGGAAGCATACGCTCCATAAGGAAGGTAAAAAGTAGAAATATAAATCTGATGGCGGCGCTATTCGACCGCCACGCAGTGTCATTCTTTCCGGGTGGCGGACAGGCTGCCGAGGCAGACGCTTGAGAAGATATTGGATCAGGCTGTAGAATTAAGATACGCAGGCCAGTAGCTCTAATGGTAGAGCACCGGACTCCAAATCCGGGTGCTGGGGGTTCGAGTCCCTCCTGGCCTGCCATTTTCAATTTCGGTATGGCGAGGATCCATCCCGTATCTGCAAGTAGCGGGATGGCATGGTTGCAAGGCTGAATCGCTGAAAATGTCATTATAGAAAGGCTAAATTGGAACAGTGACAAAAAACAGGTCAGAAATTTGAAAAAGGCCGGCAAGGCCGCTGCTTCAGTTGGAGCCAAGAGCAGTCCAGCCTCCGAAAAGAAAAAGGTTGGTGCGGCTGTAGCAGAGACTGCTTCAGAAATGAGCCTTCCTGCTCGGTTTGTTCAGTTCCTGAAGGATGTACGGGTAGAATTTGACAAGATTTCGTGGGCTAACAGGAAGGAGACTGTGACTCTTACCGTAGCCACCATATCACTGACCTTTTTCGTGGCCAGCTATCTGGGGCTGGTAGATATTATTCTCTCCAAGATGGTGGGCATTCTTATCAATTAGAATTTTCCTCATTTGCCTGTAGAGGCCAGGCGGCGTATTTATGGCGAAAAAATGGTACATAGTACATACTTACTCCGGGTTCGAGAACAGGGTCAAGCAGGCCCTTGAGGAGAGAATAAAGCAGTACGATCTGCAGGAGTATTTTGGAGATATCGTCCTTCCAATGGAGAAGGTCGTAGAAGTGGTAAAGGGGCAGAAAAAGACCTCATCCCACAAGGTGTTTCCTGGCTATATCCTGATCAACATGGAACTCAACAAGCGTTCATGGCATCTGGTGCAGGATACCCCCAAGGTGACAGGATTCCTCGGTGGGCAAAATGATCCGGTTCCTCTTCCCGACTCCGAGGCGGAAAAGATAATTCAGCAGATGGAGGAGAGATCGGTCAAGCCGGTTCCCAAATACCATTATGAGAAAGATGACAAGGTAATAGTGACTGAAGGGCCTTTTGCAAACTTCCACGGCGTTATTGACGAGGTGAAGCCCGAAAAGGGAAAGGTTCGGGTGCTTGTTTCGATTTTTGGCCGTTCGACGCCGGTAGAACTCGAATTCGGGCATGTGCAGAAGGTGGGTTGATCCCGCCTGCTCCTGTAGGCCTGTCATGTTACCTTTTAAAATAGTTGCCGTAGTATTGCAGCAAGGAGAGATTTATGGCTAAGAAAATTTCCTCGTATATCAAATTGCAGATTCCGGCCGGTCAGGCCAATCCCTCGCCTCCTGTCGGCCCGGCGCTTGGTCAGCATGGTGTCAATATAATGGAGTTTGTCAAGGCGTTTAACGCCAAGACAGCTGACCAGGCAGGAATGATCATTCCGGTTGTTATCACAGTCTATGCGGACCGTTCCTTCAGTTTTGTTCTAAAGACCCCTCCAGCTGCCGTTCTGTTGAAGAAAGCAGCCAAAATCGAGAAGGGTTCCGGCGTGCCGAACGTGGATAAGGTGGGCAAGGTAACCAGAGCGCAGGTGGAAGAGATAGCCAAGATAAAGATGCCTGATCTTACAGCTGCCTCGCTGGATGCCGCCGTCAGGACAATAGAGGGCACGGCAAGAAGCATGGGCATTGAAGTAGTAGGCTGAGAGGTGAATTAACCATGGCAAGGCATGGAAAGAAATATCTGCAGGTAAAACAAAAGGTTGACTCAAACAGGAAATATCCTCTGGAAGAAGCGGTTTCGCTGGCCATTGCAACTCATTACACCAAATTTGACGAGAGTGTGGATGTGGCCGTAAAGCTTGGTGTTGATCCTAGAAAGGCTGACCAGAACATCCGCGGCTCTGTCGTGCTGCCGCACGGCACTGGCAAGACACAGCGCGTCCTTGCGCTTGCCAAGGGTGAAAAGGCAAAGGAGGCCCAGGATGCCGGAGCCGATTATGTGGGCGCGGAGGATATGATTGAGAAGATTCAGAAGGAAGGGTGGCTTGATTTTGACAAGGTGGTAGCCACTCCCGACATGATGGCTCTGGTCGGCCGTATCGGGCGTATTCTCGGACCCAGGGGGCTTATGCCCAATGCCAAGACAGGCACCGTGACCATGGATATAGCCAAGGCGGTGTCTGACATCAAGGCGGGGAAGGTTGATTTCAGGGTCGATCGGGCAGGCGTTATACATGCGCCCATCGGAAGGGTTTCTTTTGGCGAAGAGAAGTTAAAGGAAAACTTCGCTGCCTTTGCCGAGACAATTCTCAGGCTCAAGCCATCTACGGCAAAAGGTGCCTATGTTAAAAGCCTTGCAATTTCCAACACAATGGGACCTGGTATCAGGATGGATACCTCTGAAATAAAGGCTGCTGCCGCCGCATAGAGGGGTTCGGGTGTCGGTGCCTGTTTCCCTGCTATGGCAGGTTTAGGGCATGGCACTTTTTTAATTTAAGGTCAATATTCCAAAAATATCATGGCGGCTTCTGGCCGCCTTCAGTCAAAGACAGTAGGTACCCTTTGGTTTAATGGGCTGTCTGGACCTTGCGGTTCAGGGTGGCTCACCTACCGAGACGGGTGTCACCTATGCCTTTGACAGTCAAATAAACTGTCTGTGGCAGAAAGGGGGGATACATTTGGCAATATCAAGAGCGAAAAAAGAGGCAATAGTAGCCGAGCTTCGCGAAAAATTTCAAAAGGCGTCCATAGTGGTGGTGACTCAATCGCCCGGACTGACGGTTGGGGCCGCCGACCAGCTGCGTGCCAGGCTCAGAGAGGCAGGCGCTGACTACAAGGTTGCAAAGAATTCGCTGGTCAAGCTTGCAGCCGCCGATACTGACGTTGCGACCCTGAACGACATGCTTACCGGTCCCAACGCGTTTGCCATCGGATATGATGATCCGGTAGCGCTCGCCAAGGCATTGGTGGAGTTCAGGAAAGATAATGAGGTCATGCAGTTCAAGGGCGCAATGCTCAATGGTACCGTGATAGACGAGGCCGGAATAGAGGCGCTCGCCAAGCTGCCGAGCCGTGAGGTGCTTATCGCACAGATGCTTTCTGTTCTGGTTGCTACACCTACCAAGCTTGTCCAGGCCCTGTCGGGCATTCCAAGAAAACTGCTCTATGCACTTCGTGCCATAGAGGATAGTAAAAAATAATCCAGGTGCGCCGGAACCAGCAGAAGGCATATTACCTGGCTTCAACAATTTTCAGAAATATTCAGGAGGCTGTAGAAAAATGGCTGTAACCAAGGAAGATGTAATCGAATTTATTTCAAATATGACTGTTCTGGAACTTTCCGAGTTTATTTCCGAGCTTGAAGAGAAGTTCGGCGTTACCGCGGCGGCACCCGTTGCAGTTGCAGCAGCAGGAGCGGCGCCAGGCGGCGATGCCGGTGGAGCGGCAGAAGAAGAGAAGACCGAATTTGATGTAATACTGGCAGATTTTGGTAGCCAGAAGATCAAGGTCATCAAGGAAGTCCGTGCCGTCACCGGTCTTGGCCTCAAGGAGGCCAAGGAACTCGTTGAAGGTGCTCCTTCACCCATCAAGGAGGGGGTCTCCAAGGATGAGGCTGAGAAGATCAAGGAGCAGATCGAAAAGGTCGGCGCAAAGGTGGAGATCAAGTAGCCGTCCTGTTTGCAGCAGACCATATCCTGAGTCCTTCAGGATTTTATCCATAGGTAATATGAGCGGAAAGCGCCTGGTTTTAGGGTCAGGCGCTTTCTGCCGTACTGTGCAATTCCCTTTTTAACTTCTAACTTTCCTTGAGAAATTCATATGTTAAAACTCCATGCGCTTCCTGTCAGAAAAAGTTTCAGCCGGGTCAAAAAGAGTATCAAAACTCCCCATCTTATTGAACTGCAACAGAAATCATACAGGCAGTTTCTCCAGAAGGATGTCGCACCGGAGGCCAGGGAGGATTCCGGGCTTCAGGCCGCATTCCAGAGTGTATTTCCCATAACCGATTTTACCGGCGCATCCTCTCTGGAGTTCGTGCAGTACAGTATCGGCGAGCCGAAATATACCGAGTGGGAGTGTCTTGCCAAGGGAGTCACCTACGAGGCCCCCATGAAGATCGTGGTGCGTCTGCTCTCCTACGATGTGGACAAGGACAGTGGTGTCCAGAGTATAAGGGACATAAAGGAACAGGAGATCTATTTCGGCGCCATGCCACTTATGACCTCCACGGGCACCTTCATTGTAAATGGCACCGAAAGGGTAGTGGTAAGTCAGCTTCAGAGGTCACCCGGTGTATTTTTCGACCACGACAAGGGCAAGAGCCACGCCAGCGGCAAGCTTCTGTATTCCGCCAGAATAATACCCGTAAGGGGATCATGGATAGATTTCGAGTTTGACGCCAAGGATATTCTTCATGTTCGTATTGACCGGCGGCGCAAATTCCCCGCCACAGTTGTTCTCAAGGCCCTTGGCTACACTACCCGGGACATCCTGAGCACTTTTTACAAGTGGGATACCTACGAATTTGATGGCCGGCTCGTTTACAGGAAGGTGAATCCCCAGACCATGGTCGGCCAGAGGGCAACCCTGGATGTAATAAATCCCGAGACCGGAGATGTCCTGGTCAAGGTGAACAGAAAATTTTCCCGCACCATGATGCGGAAGTTCGAGGACCTGGGGGTGGAGAGGGTCCCTGTTGAAGAGGATAATCTTGTGGGGCTTGTCACCGCCGAGGACATTATTGACAATTCCACCGGCGAGGTCATTGTTGCCGAGAATACGCAGCTTACGCCTGATGATATTACCCGTATTCGCGAGGCAGGCATCAAGGAGTTCAAAACGCTTTTTATTGACGGCATAACCGTCAGCTCGTCAGTGCGTGACACCCTGCTCCTTGACAAGGTCTCCAGTACTGAAGAGGCGATACTGGAGATATACCGCAGGTTGAGGCCCAGCAGCCCCCTGATCATGGAGGTGGCGGAGAAGTTTTTTAACAGTCTCTTCTTCAATCCGGACACCTACGACCTGTCAGAGGTTGGGCGCTACAAGATGAACCAGCGCATCAACGTGGATGAGCCGCTTTCACAGCGCGTGCTCACCCGCAATGATATACTGGAGACCGTCAAGGAACTGGTATTTCTCAAGGATACCACCGGGCCGGTGGATGATATCGACCATCTTGGCAACAGGCGCGTCCGTTCTGTTGGAGAGCTTATTGAGAACCAGTACCGTATAGGGCTGGTACGCATGGAAAGGGCCATAAAGGAGCGCATGACTCTTCAGGAAATGGAAGCGCTGATGCCCAATGACCTTGTCAACCCCAAGCCGGTAAGCTCTGTAATCAAGGAATTCTTCGGCTCCAGCCAGCTTTCCCAGTTCATGGACCAGACAAATCCCCTGTCTGAGGTCACGCACAAGAGAAGGCTGTCCGCCCTTGGGCCAGGTGGCCTTTCAAGGGAGCGCGCCGGTTTTGAGGTGCGCGACGTTCATCCTACCCATTACGGCCGTATCTGCCCGATTGAAACCCCGGAAGGGCCAAATATCGGTCTTATTGTATCCCTCAGCAGCCTTGCAAGGATCAATTCATACGGCTTTCTTGAAACTCCCTACAGAAAGGTAGTGGATGGAAAAATTTCAGAGGATATTGTTTATATGACTGCCACCGAGGAGGAGGGGGAAACCATAGCCCATGCGGCAGTAAACATCGATGAGGAGAATCGAATTACAGACAGCGTTGTAGGGGCAAGGCGCCAGGGTGAATTCCTCATGGTGCCTGTTGAAGAGGTAACAGCCATCGATGTTGCCCCCAACCAGCTTGTCAGCGTTGCGGCAGGCCTTATCCCATTTCTTGAAAACGACGATGCAAACAGGGCGTTGATGGGGTCGAACATGCAGAGGCAGGCCGTTCCGCTTCTTGTCTCCGACGCGCCACTCGTCGGCACCGGGCTTGAGCGAACCGTTGCCCATGATTCAGGTGTTGCCGTAATAGCAAAGCGGGATGGCTGGGTTGAGTACGTGGATTCAAGGCGTATTGTGGTCGGTTATCACGAAGACCCTGAAAACGGCCTCCCAATGGAAGTTGAAATACACAAGCTGACAAAATACCAGAAGTCCAATCAGACCACCACGCTCAATCAGTCTCCCATAGTTCTGCCTGGACAGAAGATAAGCAAGGGTGAGGTGCTGGTGGACGGCCCTTCCACCAGGTACGGTGAGCTTGCGCTTGGAAAGAATGTGGTGGTGGCATTCATGCCCTGGCGCGGATACAACTTCGAGGATGCCATTATCGTAAATGAACGGCTGGTCAAGAACGATGTTTACACCTCTGTTCATATAGAAGAGTTTGAAATAGAGGCCAGGGATACCAAGCTCGGCAAGGAAGAGATAACCCGCGATATTCCCAATGTTGGTGACGAGGCCCTCAGGAATCTTGATGATTCAGGCATTATCCGGATCGGGGCCGAGGTCAAGGCGGGAGATATCCTGGTGGGCAAGGTCACTCCAAAGGGAGAGACCCAGCTCTCGCCTGAAGAGAAACTGCTCAGGGCCATTTTTGGCGAGAAGGCCGGTGATGTCAAGGATACCTCGCTCAGGGTGCCTCCGGGAGTCAACGGCGTTGTAATTGATGCAAAGGTCTTCTGCCGCAAGGGTGTTGCCAAGGATGAGCGCATCCAGGAACTTGAGGATATGGAGATAGCCGAAATCCTCAAGGACCAGGAGGATGAAATAAAGGTCATCAGGCGCACGGCAATGCAGAAACTTGTCAAATATCTGGAAGGCAAGAAGCCGGCCATTGCCATAAAGGATGGAAAGGGCGGCATACTTCTGGATGCTGGTGAAGAGATTACGGCAGATAAACTGGAGAAGGTGCCCCTGCACAGGCTCAAGGATATTATCCTTGAGGGACGGAACAGCGCCGATCCCGAGGTCGAGGATATCCTGGCATGGTACCAGGGCGAGGTGGACCGGATACGCCAATATTTTGAAACCCGTATAGACCGGATTAAAAAGGGAGATGATCTGCCTCCCGGCGTGATAAAGATGGTCTGTGTCTATGTGGCCATGAAGAGAAAACTGTCCGTTGGTGACAAGATGGCGGGCCGTCACGGTAACAAGGGCGTGGTTTCAACCATAGTCCCCGAAGAGGACATGCCCTATTTTGAGGACGGAACCACGGTGGATATCATCCTGAATCCGTTGGGTGTCCCTTCGCGCATGAATGTCGGGCAGATACTGGAGATTCATCTGGGTCTGGCCGGCAGAAAGCTTGGCGAGAAAATAGCCGGCATGGCGCGCCAGTACCAGATTGACAAGGTGAAGGAAGAGCTTGCCAAGGTCTATCCCCCAGAGCAGCTTGAAGCCCTTGTGGGTGACATGAGTGATGAAGAAATCAGGGAGTTGGCCCTCTATCTTGAAAAGGGCATCCCGTTGGCAACTTCCGTATTCGATGGCGCCCGTGAGGAAGACATAAGGCGCATGCTGGTTGAAGCAGGCCAGTCCGAGCTTGGTCAGGTAACACTGTATGACGGCTTCACCGGGGAGCCCTTCAGTGAAAAGGTCACGGTCGGGGTTATGTACATGTTGAAGCTCCATCATCTGGTTGCTGACAAGATTCATGCCCGTTCAACCGGACCATATTCCCTTGTTACCCAGCAGCCGCTTGGAGGCAAGGCGCAGTTTGGTGGTCAGCGTCTTGGCGAGATGGAAGTGTGGGCCATGGAGGCCTACGGCGCCGCCTACTCGCTCCAGGAATTCCTTACTGTGAAATCCGATGATGTGCTGGGCCGCTCCCGCATGTATGAAAAGATTGTCAAGGGGAACAATTTTCTCGAGGCAGGTCTCCCTGAGTCGTTTAACGTGCTGGTCAAGGAGCTTCAGGGGCTCTGCATGGATATTGACCTTCTCGAGTAGCCCGGTCGCACAGGACCTGCAAGTCATGACAGTTTCCAGCCGGCCATAATCAGGCAGCCTGTTGACAGGGGCCGGCCATGTTTCAATTTTTTCCGCCGCCAATGGCAGACACTTCAGGACCGGAAGACGCCTTTTCTGGGACGCCGTTCCGAGTCAGGTTTAAAGAGAGGTTAATTAATGGACGACCTTTTATCACTGTTTACCAAACCCAAGGATCCTTTGAGCTTCAAGTCGGTACGCATATCGGTATCCTCGCCGGATAACATCCTGAAGCGCTCCCACGGTGAGGTAAAGCAGCCTGAAACCATCAACTACCGTACATTCAAGCCGGAACGGGATGGCCTTTTCTGCGCCAAGATATTCGGGCCGGTAAAAGACTATGAGTGCCTCTGCGGCAAATACAAGCGTATGAAGCACAGGGGCGTGGTTTGTGAAAAATGCGGTGTTGAGGTCATTCAGTCAAAGGTGCGCAGGGAGCGCATGGCGCATATTGAACTGGCCGCGCCTGTAGCGCACATCTGGTTTCTGAAGAGTCTGCCGAGCAAAATCGGCTCCCTGCTCGACCTGACGCTCAAGGAGCTGGAAAGAGTCCTGTATTTTGAATCGCATATTGTAATAGAGTCCAGTTTGCCGGAACTGCCTGTTGGAACCCTGATGTCCGATGAGGCCTATCAGCAGAATTATGAACAGTTTGAAGGGCGGTTCGAGGCTGGTATAGGGGCCGAGGCAATTTACGAACTGTTGTCACGTCTAGACCTTGATGCCCTGTCCCGCGAGCTTCGCGAGGATATGCAGAATACCCGTTCCGAGGCCAAGCGCAAAAAGCTTGGAAAGCGCCTCAGGGTTACCGAGGCATTCAGGGATTCCGGCAACCGTCCTGAGTGGATGATCCTGAATATCGTGCCGGTGCTGCCTCCGGATCTCCGTCCCCTGGTTCCCCTTGACGGAGGACGTTTTGCCACATCGGACCTGAATGATCTCTACAGGCGTGTAATCAACCGCAACAACCGTCTCAAGAGGCTTATGGACCTGGATGCGCCTGAAATCATCATCCGCAACGAGAAACGCATGCTCCAGGAGGCGGTTGACGTGCTCCTTGATAACGGCAGGCGCGGCAGGGTTGTAACAGGGCCAAACAAGCGTCCCCTTAAATCGCTCTCTGACATGCTAAAGGGCAAGCAGGGCCGTTTCCGTCAGAACCTGCTTGGAAAGCGTGTTGACTATTCGGGCCGTTCGGTCATTGTTGTGGGGCCTGACCTGAAACTCCAGGAGTGCGGTATTCCCAAGCAGATGGCCCTTGAGCTGTTCAAGCCCTTTATCTACAACAAGCTCGAGGAGAAGAAACTCGCCACCACAATCAAAAGCGCCAAGAAGATGGTGGAAAAGGAGCTGCCAGAGGTGTGGGACGCCCTGGACGAGGTGGTAAGGGAGCACTGTGTGCTGCTGAACCGTGCTCCAACGCTTCACCGTCTTGGTATCCAGGCATTTGAGCCGGTACTGGTGGAAGGAAAGGCCATCAGGCTTCATCCTCTGGTTTGTGTCGCCTACAATGCGGACTTTGACGGCGACCAGATGGCCGTGCACCTTCCCCTTTCGGTGGAGGCCCAGACCGAGGCCCGCGTGCTCATGATGTCCACCAACAACGTCCTGTCTCCAGCGCATGGCGAGCCAATCATCCTTGCCACCCAGGATATAGTGCTGGGCATATACTACATGACCAGGGAGAGGCTGGGCGTCAAGGGAGAAGGCAAGGTCTTCCTCAACACCAACGAGGTGATCTATGCCTGGAGCACCGGCGTGGTGCATCTGCAGGCCAGGATCAAGGTGCGCATGGACGGGAAGCTTGTCGATACTACTGTGGGACGCGTGCTTCTTTCAGACGTGGTGCCGGATGAGGTCCCATTTGATGAGATGAACAAGGTCCTGCGCAAGAAGGATCTGGCGCGGCTGATTGATATCAGTTACCGGAAGGCCGGCGCCAAGAAGACATGTATCCTTGCAGACCGCCTCAAGGAGGTTGGTTACAGGTTTGCAACCATTGGTGGCATATCTATCGGTATCAATGACATGAAGATACCTGTTGGCAAGGAAGAAATTATTGAAAAGGCGCAGAAGGCCGTGGATGAGGTCCAGGAGCAGTATGCGGAGGGCCTCATCACCCTGGGCGAGCGCTATAACAAGGTGATAGATATCTGGAGCCGCACCACCGATGAAGTGGCCAAGCAGATGATGGAGGAGATCACCTACGATTACTACCGTACCCCTGAAGGCAAGGTTGTGCCCACACCGAGCTTCAACCCCATCTACATAATGGCTGATTCAGGCGCCAGGGGCTCCAAGGACCAGATCAGGCAGCTTGCAGGCATGCGCGGCCTGATGGCCAAACCGTCAGGTGAGATTATAGAAACCCCCATCAAGGCAAACTTCCGCGAGGGCCTTGGTGTCCTGGAGTATTTCATCTCAACCCACGGCGCGCGCAAGGGGCTTGCAGATACGGCCCTGAAGACCGCCAACTCCGGTTATCTTACCCGCCGTCTTGTAGATGTGGCCCAGGACTCCACCATTACCATGGAGGACTGTGGCACCATTGACGGGATCTGGATGGAGCACCTGATGGAGGGCGGGGAGATTATCCAGCCCCTTGGTGAGCGTATCCTGGGCAGGGTTGCCCTTGCGGATATAGTCGATCCGGTCAGTGGCGAAGTGCTGGTAAAGGCAAATGGCGATATTGATGAAGAGGCCATAAAGAAGATAGAAGACGCCGGAATCTCCAAGGTTGAGATCAGGTCTGTGCTGGCGTGCCAGGCACCTTTCGGGGTTTGCGCCAAGTGTTATGGCCGTGACCTGGCCAGGGGCCGTGGCGTGGTCCTTGGCGAGGCCGTTGGTATAATTGCCGCTGAATCAATCGGTGAGCCGGGGACACAGCTTACCATGCGTACTTTTCACATTGGTGGAACGGCATCAGGCAAGGTGGAGCAGGCCGAGATTCATGCAAGGGGCAACGGTGTCGTAAGGTTTGAGCGCATGAACATGGTTCGAAATCCCCAGGGCCGGCACGTTGTACTCAACCGGAACGGCGAGATCGTGATAGTAGCGCCGGACGGAAGGGAGCGGGAGCGTTATCCCGTAATTTACGGCGCCGAGCTTACGGTTGAGGAGGGGCAGGAGGTAGAGCCCGGCCATCTTCTGGCGCAGTGGGATCCATTTACCGTTCCCGTTCTTACCGAGGTAGGTGGCAAGGTGAAGTTTGGCGACCTGATAGAGGGTGCAACCATACAGGAAAAGATGGATCCGGTCACCGGCAAGGTCAGCCGTGTAGTCATACAGCACAAGGCTGCCGATTACCGTCCCAGGATTTCCATAAAGGATGAACGCGGACGCACCAAGAAAATCGGAGAATCCAAATCCGAGGCCAGGTATCTCCTTCCCGTGGGTGCCATCATAACGGTTAATGAAGGTGAGATGGTTGAGGCCGGCACGGCGCTGGCCAGGATTCCGCGCGAGACTACAAAGACAAAGGATATTACCGGCGGCCTTCCCAGGGTGGCTGAGCTGTTTGAGGTCCGCAAGCCCAAGGAATACGCTATTATTGCCGATATTGACGGTGTTGTGTCCTTTGGCAAGGAGATAAAGACCAAGCGCCGCCTGATCATTACCCCTGAATACGGGGAGCCAAGGGAGTATCTGATACCGCGGGGCAAGCATATCAACGTCCACGAGGGTGACTATGTCCGTGCGGGCGAACAGCTGATTGATGGCGTGGTCAATCCCAATGATATCCTGAGGGTCAAGGGGGTCAAGGAGCTGGCGCGTTATCTTGTGAACGAAATCCAGGAGGTTTACCGCCTCCAGGGTGTCAAGATAAATGACAAGCACATCGAGGTGATTGTGCGCCAGATGCTTCGCCGCGTCCGCATCACAAGTGTTGGAGACACCAACTTCATGCTCGATGAGCAGGTTGAGGTCCACAAGTTCAAGGCGGAGAACGATCGTGTAATTGCCGAAGGCGGGGAGCCTGCAAGCGCGGAACCCATGCTGCTCGGCATTACCAGGGCCTCCCTCACGACTGACAGTTTTATCTCTGCGGCCTCTTTCCAGGAGACAACAAAGGTTCTCACCGATGCCTCCATAGCCGGCAAGGTTGACCATCTCAGAGGCCTTAAGGAAAATGTCATAATGGGACGCCTCATCCCTGCTGGCACGGGCCGTGTTTTTTATGAAGAGAAGGAGCGCAGGCGCAACGGTAAAAGGAAGGCGGCCTGATAGTGAAGATAAGAATCAGCCGGGGTACGGGCGAGGCCAGGAAGGATGCCCCCAAAAAGGTAGAGATCCCTGCCGCCGTGGAGGATACGGTAAGGCGGCTTTCCAGAAAGTACCAACTTGATTTCGAGCCTGTGAATATAAGGGGCAGGGAGTTCTACTTTCTGCATCTGGCGGACATAGAACCCCTTGTGGCCGGCAGGGATATATTTGCAAACGCCTCTGAATTTCCATTCTGGGTAAAGATATGGGAGGCGTCACTGGTAATGGCGAATCTCATGGCGGCAATGCCGGTCAGGGAGGGGCTAAGGGTGCTGGAGCTGGGGGCCGGCCTTGGCGTGGCAGGCATAGTCGGTGCCGCTACGGGACACCATGTAACCATTACCGATTATGAAGATGAAATCATGGATTTCGTCCGTGTCTCCGCCGAGGTAAACGGATGTGCCGCCAACGTTCATCTTGCCACGCTGGACTGGCTGAATCCTTCAGACATAGGCGAGTTTGACGTAATAATAGGTTCAGAGGTGCTGTTCCATGAAAGGTTTTTTGAGCCTCTGCTTGCCTGTTTCAAACGCTACC
>JALVQQ010000190.1 GCA_027025395.1 Deltaproteobacteria bacterium
CTCCCTGGCAATTTCAGCTATCGCCACATCTTCACACCAGAGTTCCTGGTTTTTATATTGAAAATAGTGCATCTGTTTCCCTGTTCTCCATTGGTGGCCTGACAATTACATGGCGCCAGCGCCGCTGTATCGGCATGGGCCTGCCGGCGGCCTGTCACCTGCCATAGACCCGGATGCTCACAATGGAAGACATGCCGCTTTCATTGGGCGGCTGCGCATTGTCCACCGCGGTCACCCAGTATGAATATTTGCCTGTTTCAAGCCGGTCACGGTCTATAAACCTCGGCTCCCTGACAGGCTTGCGGTTCAGCTGGGTAATCAGCCCTCCAGGTTCACGGCGGTAAACCCTGTATCCTGCTATGTCAATTTCACTGTTCTGCTGCCACAGCAGCTCTATTCCCCTGCCGGTCTGTACGGCCACCAGCCCTTTGGGCGGCGCCGGAGGAATAAAATCCCTCGGAACCACATTCGATACCGAGGCGGAATCACCCACTATCTCCGTGCCGTGAAAGTTGACAAGGGCGGCCACGCGGTAGCTGTAGCTGCGGTCTGTCCTGGCATCCCTGTCAACGAACACCGTGGCGTCCGTGTCGCAAACGTGTTTCCATCTTTCAGTTACCTCTTCCCTGCGGAAGATCCGGTACTGCAATGGCAAATCCACCGCGGAGCCGTCGCTCCATGCGGCAGGCGGCTGCCACGAAAGCCTTATGCCGCCAGGCACCGGCTCTGCCTCAAGCCCCAGGGGCGGAGAGGGCGGTGAATGCCATGCCACACGAACGATATTTGACATATCGCTCCTGCTAAGAAGCCCCTTGACACTCCTGACGCCGTACACATAGTACATATTCTCCCGGACGGTCCTGTCCTCATAGAGCATCTTTCTTGCCTCTTCAGGCTTGGCATCAAAGGGGATTTCAAGGGGCTCTCCAAATTCAGGAGGACAGCCCTGGCAGGCTTCCGCAAGGGGTTTTTCCTGCCTGTAAAGCTCAAAGGACCTGATCTCCACCAGGGGGCTGCCATCACTGTTGCGCACCGGAACTGACCATGAAAGCTCAACACCTTGCGCAGTGACCCGCGCGGACAGATCGTCAATGGTTTCCGGACGGAGCTTCCCCGGAGGCACCGGAAAAAGCTTCTTGCCGCATCCATTGGAAAACATCAAGAGGCAAATCAGAAAGGCTGCATATAACAGCCCCTGCATCCGTTTCAACCATCTGTTAGCGGCAATCACCCTCTCTTCTCCCCTGCTCCATCTCATGGGCCTTTTCCTTCAGCCATGCCTGGGCCTCCTGAATCTGCCTCCGGACGGCCGATATGCCTGTTCCGCCAGGACAGTTCCTTGCATTGGCCGAACCTTCAGGCGTCAGCACACCCATAACATCACCCTCAACAGAAGGATGGAACTTCTTCAACTCCTCGAGGTCAAGGTCGGTAAGCTCAACTCCCCTTTCTATGCATGAAGCCACTGCCCGTCCCACTACCTCGTGGGCCTCCCGGAACGGCACTCCCTTGCCGACAAGATAATCCGCAAGGTCCGTTGCCGTAAGAAAACCCTTGCCGGTTACCTCACTGAGCCGGTCCGCGCAAGGTTTCACAAGCGCCACAAGGCCTGCCATCACCTCGACGCAGATGGATGTGGTGTCAACCGCGTCAAAGAGCGCCTCCTTGTCCTCCTGCAGGTCACGGTTGTAGGCAAGGGGAAGCCCCTTCATAAGGGTAAGAAGGCTTACGAGATGCCCGTACACGCGTCCGGTCTTTCCACGCACCAGCTCAGGCACATCAGGATTCTTCTTCTGCGGCATGATGCTGGAGCCGGTGCAGTACCCGTCAGGAAGCTCCACGAATCCGAACTCAGACGAGGCCCACAGCACAAGTTCCTCTGACATGCGGCTCAGGTGCATCATGGTGATGCTCAGGCAGGCCAGGAATTCAATTATGAAATCCCGGTCGCCAACGGCATCCAGGCTGTTTCTTGTTATATCATCAAACCCAAGCTCCCTGGCAACATACTCCCTGTCTATGGGGAACCCGGTTCCTGCAAGGGCGGCGCTCCCGAGCGGGCAGACATTCACCCGCTTTCTGCAGTCAAGCAGCCGCTCCCTGTCTCTTCTGAACATCTGGAAATAGGCAAGCCAGTGATGTGACCACAGCACCGGCTGGGCATGCTGAAGGTGGGTAAAGCCCGGGATCACCAGTCCGGTGAAACTGCATGCCTGGTGAAGCAGGGACTCCTGGAGCGCGTGCATGAGCCGGTCGAGCCTGTCTATCTCCTCCCTTACGTATAGCCTTACATCCGTGGCGACCTGGTCGTTACGGCTCCTTGCCGTATGAAGCCTCCGTCCTGGCGCCCCCACCTTTCGGGAAAGGGCGCTTTCAATGTTCATATGCACATCTTCAAGCTCGGGCCGCCATGTAAATGTTCCCGCTTCGATCTCCTGTCTTATCTCTTCAAGCCCCTCGCTGATTGCGGCAAGGTCTTTGTCAGAAATAATCCCCTGCCGCGCCAGCATGGAGGCATGAGCAAGGCTCCCCCTGATATCATGGAAGCAGAGTCTCCGGTCGTAGTGTTCCGATGCTGAAAACTTTTCTACCAGTTTTTCGGTAGATTGCTGGAAGCGGCCTCCCCACGGCTTGTCAATATTCCCGGAATTGGCATTCCGCTGCATTTTACCTGTTTCTGACATTAAAACTCCGTCTCCTGGACTGGATTTGCAAACAGTGCGGAAATTAACGGCTCAATTGCGTATTGGCAACAACATTGTCCGGACCGTAATGCGGAAACCTGCTACCTCTCTTCAAGGGCAAGCCCGATCAGGCGGTCAAGCAGGGCAGAAAAACAAATACCCGCCGCTGCCGCGGCCTGCGGAAAAAGGCTGGTAGGGGTCATTCCCGGTATGGTATTTGTCTCAAGCACATAAAGAGTTCCATCAGAGGAACGGATCATGTCCGTCCGGCTGTATCCTCTGAGCCCAAGGGCCCGATGCGCCCTTATCCCCGCCTCTTGCACGGCGTCAGTAACATCATCCGGCAGCCTTGCAGGGCATATCTCCCTGGTTATGCCCGGTACGTATTTGGCCTCCCTGTCGAAAAACTCATGATCGCTTCCGGGAATAATCTCTACAACAGGCAGGGATGTCAGCTCCCTGTTTCCGAGCACTCCGGCAGTAAGCTCGCGGCCTGTTACATACTCCTCCACCATGACCCTGCTGTCCCACCGGAAGGCCTCCTCAACAGCCGCCTCAAGCCCGGCTGTCTCTTTCACAAGGGCCATGCCCACACTGGACCCCTGGCTGCACGGCTTGACCATGAGCGGCAGCCCCAGCTCGCCTGCAAGGGCGGCAAAATCAGGCCTGCCGGAATCATTCTTTTCAAGCACCCTCCAGGCAGGCGTGGCAAGACCTGCCTGGCTGTAAACCACCTTGGAAAGATGCTTGTCCATGGCCAGCGCGCTGCCCAGCACTCCGCTGCCCTGGAAAGGTATGTCAAGCATGCGGAACAACCCCTGAATGGTGCCGTCCTCCCCGTATTTTCCATGCAGCAGTACAAAGGCCACGTCAATACCAGGGGCGTCTGCCACCAATCTGGATATATCTCTGGCCGAATCATATACAGTTACATTGTACTTTGCGGGATCCAGGGCCTTTTTCACCTCTTCGGCCCCTGAGAGGGAGACATCCCGCTCGGCCGAACGGCCGCCGCAAACAAGGGCAAGGTTGATTTTGTCTTTTGCATTCATAACGATTACTCTTATATCATGACTACAGACATTAAAAAAGGGCGGGACAGGACACTTTACCCTGCTTCGCCTGTACCGGCAGTAGCAGTAATGGTCAGGCGCGGAGACGCTGTTCTCATGATAAAGAGGGGGAAGGAGCCCAAAAAGGGAACATGGACGGTTCCCGGCGGGAGCATCGAGCCGGGCGAGGCCATTTTCCAGGCTGCAAAGCGTGAGGTCATGGAGGAAACCGGTCTCTCTGTCCAGCCACTCGAGGCCTTTACCGCTGTTGATGCCATCTATCATGACGGCAGGGGCAGGCTACGGTTCCATTATGTAATCATATACATTGAGGCCGCCTACCTGGGAGGAGAAGCTGTGGCGGGAGACGACGCCACAGAGGCGTGCTGGGTAAATTTCGAAAATATAAGCAAAGGCTTCAGGGATGCCGAGCCTGGCACACTTCAAATTATAAAAAAAAGGCTCGGGCTGTGATATGCCTGCTCCTTATTCTGACCAATTCGGCCGCTGATTCCGAAGTTCGGCACCAAAAATCTTCCACGCGATGATTGACATTCCAGCGGTGGTGTTATATATGAAACCATGATTACGATAGTAATTGATACAAATATCTTGGTTTCGGCCTTAAAGTCAGACATGGGAGCTTCATATGCTCTCATTTCAAAATTACCTTCAGAAAAGTTTCAATTCGCTCTTTCTGTTCCACTATATATTGAATA
>JALVQQ010000191.1:0-32792 GCA_027025395.1 Deltaproteobacteria bacterium
CAGCAAACCGCTGAAAAACTGATAGTCAATGCCATTGACCTGATTATGCCGGAAGCAGAGGAGAAGGGCATTGAAATCAAGTTCCAGGCCGCCAAAGCGCCTGTAATAATCGAAGCTAACGGATATCTGATAAAAATGGCGCTGATACACTGTCTCCGCAACGCCATAGAGGCATCATCCACAGGCCAGCAAATAGAGGTGAGCACTGAAAGAACGGACGTGGGCGTAATCATACGCATCAAAGACAGGGGCCGCGGCATACCTGAAGATATTATGAAGGCCCTATTCGATTCCTCCTGCGGCATCAAATCAAAACGCAGGGGGCTCGGCCTTGCTGTAGTAAAACAGATTGTGGAAGAACATGGAGGAAGCATCACCATTTCAAGTGCCATACATGCAGGCACGGAGGTTGAAATATTCCTGCCTGCGCATCTGGGAGCCAGCAAGAACTGAAAAAAACAGCAGTGACCGCAAGAGGCCGATACAGCGCATTCCTTCCAGCAACCAGGCAGGAAATATTGACCCTGGGCTGGGACAGGCCGGACATCATCCTGGTTACCGGTGATGCCTACGTGGATCATCCATCATTTGGGGTGGCAATAATTGCCCGTTGGCTTGAGGCGCATGGCTACAGAGTGGCGGTGCTGGCCCAGCCCCGGCATTCATCTCCGGACGATTTCATGCAATTCGGCCCGCCGCGCCTCTTCTTTGGCATTACCGCCGGCAACATGGACTCGGTTGTCGCAAACTACACCGGCAATGCAAGGATAAGAAAACACGACCCTTTTTCACCTTATGGCAACCCCTGGTCTGGCGGCCGGCAGGAACGCAAGGCACGCCGCCGCCCGGACCGGGCCTCGATAGTATATGCCAACCTTGCCCGCCAGGCCTACAGGCATGTTCCTGTTGTACTGGGCGGCATCGAGGCATCACTGAGACGTTTTGTTCACTACGATTTCCAGCAGGAAAAGCTGCGCCAGTCCATTCTGGCGGACTCAAAGGCCGATCTTCTTGTTTATGGCATGGGAGAACGGGCAGTGCTGGAAACCGCGCGCAGGCTTGAGGCAGGCAAGGGCATTGACGGGATAGCAGGCACCTGCCGGAGGCTGACCGGAAAGCAAATGGCAGCCGCTGCCTCCGGAACCAGGGAGCTTCCGTCCTGGCGCGCCATCAAAGAGGATGTATCACTGTTTCTGAAGGCTGAAATTACCCTGGACAAGCACGCCAGGGCAGCATCGGACTCTATTCTCGTGCAGAAGCAGGCTGGCTGCACTATCCTTCAGAATCCCCCGGCCCGCCCGCTTGATACCGAAGAGATGGACCGGGTTTACAGCCTGCCCTTCACCCGCCTTCCGCATCCAGCCTCCGGGCATGTTCCGGCCTGGGAGATGATAAATGGCTCGGTGACGGCAGTACGGGGCTGTTATGGCAACTGTTCGTTCTGCGCCATTGCCAGGCACCAGGGCACCGTGGTTACAAGCAGGAGCCCGGATGCCATAAAGGCCGAAGTTCACGATCTTGCCAGGCAGACCTGGTTCACCGGGACAGTAACGGATATCGGTGGTCCCACTGCAAACATGTACGGCACTTACTGCGGCAACCCTGCCCCGTGCAAACGGAGAGACTGCCTCTATCCCGCGGCATGCCGGCATCTGAAGAATTCCGGGGAAGAATTCAGACGGCTGCTCAGGGAGGCCGCTACAATACCCGGAGTGCGGCACCTGTTCGTATCGTCAGGCCTTCGCATGGACATGCTGGTACATACCCCCGGGCTTCTTGAGGCATTACTGCTCCACCACACGTCAGGCATGATGAAAATAGCACCTGAGCATACAGACCGGGAGGTGCTGGAGCTCATGCACAAACCCGGCAGCAGGGAGCTTGAAAAATTTCTTGAATCCGCAAGATCCATTTGCCGCAAAATCAACAGGCCCTGCGATTTTAATCCCTACCTTATATCAGCCCACCCCGGATGCACACTCTCCCACATGAAAACACTGGCCAGGGATATCCGAAGGCTCGGACTAAAAGTGCGCCAGTTTCAGGATTTCACCCCGACTCCCGGGACAATCTCAACCGCCATGTATGTGACAGGCCTTCACCGGGACACGGGCCACCCCATACCCGTTGCCCGCAACCGCAAGGAGAGAATGGCACAGCGCCGTATCCTTGAAGCGGTTATGCACAGACCCGGCAGAAACAGAAAGGGCAGGAAGGCCTGATGACCAATTCGGGCACGTTAAACAAATTGCTTGCTGAAAAGCCCGAAACGAGAATCAGTCCGTCAGGATTTTTTTATCAGGGAGGATTTCTTTGTGCAGCGCACTCCGGGCAGAAGAAATCAAGATCACCCAGGACACTTGTTTTCACAACAGAATAGAGTGGATGCATTGCTGGCCATTTAATGGCCATAAATCATGCGGCACTGAATTTATTGCACAGGGCGTCTGACAGCCTGGCTACCTTGCCGCTTTCATCACCTCCGCCGCCGGATGAAACCCACTGTCTGACCGCCTCCAGTTTCATCTGGACAACCGTCCTGGCGCCTGCGGCATTGGCGGCAAGCCAGAAGGAAAGATCCATAAAAAAACTGTTCGTGAACTGCTGCCGCAGGGCATCATTCATGTCCGAGGAGATCTCATCCACCTTTACGCCAAGCTTCAACAGGGTCTTGCCCGAAGGTCTTTTATGGCCTTTCGCCACCCTTACCCGATTGCAGTAGGGCACGCTGAAATTCACAATCGCGTCAGGTATGGCAACCCCCGCTTCCGCCCATGCCATGCGGACTCTCTTCTTTGCCTCCCTGTTTGCGTCCGCCATCCTGGTATAATATTCCTCTGGCCAGAGGCCATAAGTGCGGCAACCCAGAAAACGATGATCATAAATAAGACATAACCCGTCCCGAAGGAATGGACACTTCATTATCCGGACAGGATTAAGCAGGAAATACTCCGCCATGTTGTGAAGCACCTGGCTTCTCAGCGCCCGGGGCATTTCAAGGATTGAATAAACAGCGGATACGGCCTCGACAAGGCTCATTTCCGGGAGAAGGGTGCAGCACCTGGCCCTGCCTCCGCAGCTTACAGGTGGAATCCTGTCATACACCCTCCAAAGCCTTTCGGCATATTTGCCCCATTCAGCTGAAACATGCACGGGCAGTTCAGTTATTGGCGGTTCAGGCTTTGGCACGGTAGCGTTCCGGTTTTCGTCTGTCCACCATGAAGTTGCTGCCGTCCATGCTCTTTACCTTTTTCTTCAGCTGGGCCGCGGCAGCCGCTATCTCGCCAAAGTGTTCGTAGCGGCCGGGAACGCACGGGACTACCGCAATGGACAGGGTAGTCAGCGGGAAACGCATCTCATTGCCCTGCCTGTCCCTTGAGACAAACCCACCGGCATCAATATCTGACTGGTCGAAAAACAGGGGTATCAGGGCAGTAAAATTTCTGATTACTTCTTCACACACGGCCTCGGCCTTGTCCAGAGGAACCACAAAGACAAAATCATCACCTCCAACATGCCCTACAAACCCGCCGGCCCCCGCATGCTCCCTCACGACATTTATAAGTATCCGCGAGACCATCCGGATCACCTCGTCACCCCTTGAAAAGCCGTAACGGTCATTAAATGGCTTGAAGCTGTCTATATCAACATATCCTACCGCAGCGCTTCTGCCTGAATCGATTATCTCCTGGATATTCTTCAGGATAGAAGTGTTTCCGGGAAGCTGCGTCAGGGGATTGTTGTCCCCGATACGCTTCTTTCTCGCAAGGGCAAGGTCAACCCGGGTTATCAGCTCCTCAATGGTTGCCTGGCTGCTTATGAGGTCATCAACCGGATAGAGTTGCCAGTCAATGCCGGTCATGATATCACGCTCCGCAACGATAAGGATAATGGGAAGCAGGGCGAGCTGCAGGTTATTTTTGAGCGCCTGCACCACCTCGCTGTCAAGATGCATGTGAAGCCCTTTCTGCAGCACAAGAAGATCAGGCGGGTCGGACAGCACCGTATCAACCGCCCTGGAAACATCGTGCAAAAGGACGGTAACATGCCCCTTGGCCTCGAGGCACATGGCATAGTCCTTCCTATTGAAAAAATCCGGGGCGATGATAACTATCCTGGCCATTGGTTTCCGCAAGGCTCCTGCATGTGCAAGGTCATGACAGTATCACGATATGTCAACGGTGAAATTCTGAAGTTCAGCCAGTTTTTCTTCAAGCTCCATGAGGATTTCCTCCGCTTCCCGCTTTCCGAATTTTATTCTCTCCCATGCCCCGTGATCAAGGGGCGGGACCCAAGGATCGCCGCCAGAGCCATAACCCACGGCCCGGACAAGAATGTCAGAAAAATGCACAATGGCGGCTATCTTTTTGTGGTCGCCGGCCCTTTCAGGTGTGTGATGGAACCTTACCGGCAATACCAGGGATTCAGGCAGGTTCCACCTGGAAGCAAGCAGGCCGCCAATTTCTCCATGCCCCATGCCGACAATCTCTTCCTCCACCTCCCTGACTGAAATCCGCCTTTCCCTGGCGGCGGCAAGGATCCTGTCATATTCTTCAGGGAATTCGGCCCTCATTACTATTTTGCCAAGATCATGTATAAGCCCGGCGGTGGATACCTCTTCCGGATTCTTTATCCCCCTCCTCCTGGCAATTATTCCTGCCGCCGCCGCGCAGCCAAGGCTGTGTTCAAACAGTTTCACATCGGAAGCCTGCATGACCTCAAAGATGGACGAGGTGACTATAAGTGTCTTGATTACATTAAAGCCCAGAAGGACAAGGGCGTTGGGAATGGTGCTGATCCGCTGGGGAAAACCGAAGAAGGACGAGTTGACCATCTTAAGGAGCTTGGCTGTAAGAACCTGGTCTTTTTCAATTATCTTCCCCAGCCTGGATGCGGTAACTTCCTGGTCGTTGACCATCTCATTGAGTTTGGACACAATGGGGGGCAGTGTCGGAAGAGACTGAACATCTTCCATTCTTTTAAGTATGTCTTCTCTTGTCATGGGCAGTATAATGGCAGGCATCTTGCCAGTATCACGGCAAATTGCCTGGCGCAAATCGGCATGATCTTTTCTTAAAGCTTACCCTGCTTTTCAAGGGCCTGCAGGGCCTCCTCGCCGCGCTCCTGCAGAATCCACATCCTTGCTATCAATTTCTTGATTGCGCGCAGCACCGGATCTCCCTTCACCCTTGAAAACCGGCTGTCCAGCTCTTTCAGCCGTTCAGGCAGGCTCTTTTCGCCTGGCAGGGTAACAGGATGGCCCTGGACTGTGAGAACCGCCACACCCTGCTTTTCAAGGCGGAGAATGAGTTCGGCGGTCAGCTCTGTCCCTGCCCCGCAAAGCACCTGGCCCTCGGGCGTCATGGCCTCCTTTTCGAGTATCATTCCCGCTGCGGCAAATTTTATGGGTATTCTCTGCATACTGGCAAATCCTGTCACCCTTCGAGGTCGGGACTGATATTGGCAAAACCTGTTGCAAGCTCCAGGTTGTATGCTGCCCGCAGGAGTTTTTCTTCCTGAAAGTGATCAGCCATTAACTGCAATCCAACCGGAAGCCTGCCGCCAGCCAGGCCGCAGGGCACGGACATGGCCGGAATACCGGCAAGATTCACCGGTATTGTGAATATGTCAGACAGGTACATCTGGAGCGGATCATCCACCTTGTCCCCTATCCTGAATGCAGGGGTTGGGGCCACCGGGGCGGCAAGCACATCACATCCTTCTTCGATAAAGGCGTTCTTGAAATCTCTTGTTATAAGGGTTCGCACCTGGGATGCCTTTCGGTAAAAGGCGTCATAATATCCTGCGGAGAGGCAGTATGTGCCTATCATGATGCGGCGTTTGACCTCGTCGCCGAAACCTTCGGTGCGCGTGGCCTGGTACATCTCCATGAGGCTTGAATAGTCGCTGGCCCTGAATCCGTACTTTACGCCATCATAACGGGAAAGATTGGAGGAGGCCTCGGCAGGGGCTATGATATAGTAGGTGGCCACTGCATACTGGGTATGAGGAAGCGAGACTTCCCTTATCTCTGCGCCCTGGCCTGCAAGCGCCTCGATTCCGCCACGCACCAGTTTTTCAACCTCGGGATCAAGCCCTTCAATGAAATACTCGGACGGCACCCCCACGGTAAGGCCTTTCATGCCCTTGACCAGGCTTTCGGTGTACCTTGGCACCGGCACGTCAGCCGAGGTCGAATCCCTGGGATCATGGCCCGATATTGCTTCAAGCAGGATGGCGCAGTCCCTGACATCCCGGGTAAGGGGCCCTATCTGGTCAAGAGATGAGGCAAAAGCCACAAGACCGAAACGGGATACCCTGCCGTATGTGGGCTTCATTCCCACCACGCCGCAGTGAGACGCTGGCTGCCTGATGGAGCCGCCGGTGTCTGAACCAAGGGATGCAACACATATCCTGGCTGCCACCGCCGCGGCTGAGCCGCCGCTGGAGCCGCCGGGAATACGATCAAGGTCCCAGGGATTTCTCGTCTTCATGAATGCGGAATTCTCGGTGGAAGAGCCCATTGCAAACTCGTCCATGTTCAGTTTGCCAAGCATGACCGCCCCCTGGCTGTAGAGGGGACAAAATTCTCAAGCATGCGTGAAGCACAGGTGGTGCGCACACCCCTTGTACAGATAAGGTCCTTGATTCCAAGGGGTATGCCGGAGAGCGCCGTGGCCCTGCCCTTGCCGATTTCCCGCTCAGCCTGCTCCGCCATGTTGAGCGCGGCATCCCCGGTAACGGTAATATATGAATTTACCTTCCTGTCAACCGTGCTGATTCTTTCAAGATAAGCTTTCACAAGCTCCCGCACCGAGACATCGCCAGCATGCAGCGGCTCCTGAAGCTCATGAAGTGTCAGGCCGGTGAGATTATCCATTGTTGATCACCTTTTTAACTGATTTTCGATATCGGTCTCCGGCACCTGAAATTACGTTAAATATGCGCATAAAACCGGATTAACCATGCCGTTTCATATAATCCTCGGAACAATAAAGGCGCCATCCTCTTCCTCCGGGGCATTGGATACCGCATCCTCTACCCGCAGTGACGGTTTTGCAATGTCCTGTCTGAAGACGTTTGTTACATGAAGCGCATGAGTCGTGGGCTCAACTCCCTCTGTATCAAGCTCTTCAAGCTTGGCCACATAACCAAGTATATCATTGAGCTGGTCCGCAAAGGCCTCCAGTTTTTCATCAGTAAAGCTGAGCCTGGCAAGCTGCGCCACATGTTTCAATTCTTCAATGGTTATCCTTGACACTTGAAAATACTCCCCTATATTGCCTTGTACTGTCCGCTCCAGACGGTCTGTCAAACTCTGGCCAGAGAGTGCTCTGCCGGAGCAGTCCAGATCATTCGCCTCTCCTTTCACGGACAGGCTGAAGGCGTGAAGACAAAAACTCCGCCTGCAAGCCTCTTAATAACATTAATACAACAAACAGGCATGCCCAACAACGAAAATAAGGCCTTTCGGGCATCAACACGGCCAAGCATGCCCGCAAGCATGTCAAACCGGCAGGCGCGCACTACACATTCCTGCTGAACCGGCATCTTGCACGGCTTCACCAGCCCTGCAGGCAGAAATTGTATATACATACACCTCGCACGCCCTTTCTCTGCCGGAAGCTGCCTGCGGCTTTACAGGCGCCATCTCTTCCGAACCTATATACAATCAGCGCGCAAGGTATATCAACATATCGCCTTTTAAAGCCATCATGCCGCAACAGCCTGCTATGGAGTGCACAGCATCATTTTACGTTTGTTATTTATCTGTTTGACACAGGTCACAATATGGTTTAATTATTATATATGATTGCGCATGATTGATAGAGTGGTTGACAACTTCCTGACAAATCATCGCCACTTCCCTGTATCTGCTTGCGGCATGCACGAAAATATGGCGCAGTATCACAATAGCACTTCGGTTGACCACCCTAAAGATACGGTACCTGCCGAGCTGACAAGCAGTTATGGCCAAGCACCCTGTTTGCCGAAACAATTTGGCCACCCGGCCGCCCCGGGGAAGAATTTGTTTTATTCATACTTGCAACACCCATAAAGCCATTACACATCTACAAGGAGATATGTCATGAGAAACAAGAGAAGCAGGCCCTATAATGAAGAGGATGTCGCCTTTGTACACCAGAACTATGCCGAAATGACTGCCGCACAGATTGCGGATGAGCTCGGCATCAGCAAATTCCAGGTGGCAAAAATAGTTACCGAGCTGCGCAAGGCCGGGGTGGATTTGCCAAAGAAGACCGCAAAAAGGGCAAATCCGGTGGAGCTCTACATCAAGAAGAACAAGATACCCACAAAAAGCGCCCCTGCCGCAAGGAAGACGGGAGGAAGAAAAAAGAAGGCGTAAAAAGAGCAGCAGGGTTCAGGCAACAACAGAGGCAGGTTGCGTATTGCCTGAACCGGCCAGATGCGGCAGGTGCTGACATCGCCTTCAGTGCTTAACGCACCTGCCGCGGCTCCCGGGCAGCCTTCCGCCAAAACCTTCCTGGAAATTCCACGTTTTTATCACCCTGTGATACCCGCCTTTTGTCCATGTCAAAACGCAACGCCAAGGCAGAAAAGCCTGCCCGCTGCGGCAAAGCCGCATCAGAACAGGCTCTTCTGGCGCTGTTTCATGGTGCTTTTACGCTGCCTTTTTTTTGCCACCGGGGTCATTTTGAGATCATCCGGAATCTTTTTAATGAATATTGAGGGCCGTCTTGACCGAACAGCACCGTTTACCCTGCATTTCCTGGGATATGTCAGGTAAAGCCTCTCGGAGGCCCGCGTAAGCCCCACATAGAAGAGTCTTGCCTCCTCATCAACAGGGCTGCCCTTCCACGGAATCACCTCATCGTCACAGCCTGCTATAAACACCACCGGAAACTCGAGCCCCTTTGAGGCATGGAGGGACAGCAGGGACACCGCCTCGGTCCTGCTCCGAATGACATCGACCTCGTCCCTTAACAGCACCGCCAGGCTGTCAACCTCCGGATGGTGACGGGCAGCCTCGATAAGCCCTGCAACTTCGGGCTGATCAATCTCAATATCCAGTGCTGACGCTATGCTTTTCAGAAGTTCCGGCAGCTCAAGCCCTGGAGCGGCAGCCTTCAGGTTGTTTCCTATGCGCACCCACCTGTCCCTGCGGCCTGGAAGACGGGACAGGTGATATTCCGCGCTCCGTCCTCTTACGGCTTCATACAGCCGCCATATATTCCTTAAGCTCTCCTGCTCCATAGGGTCCCGCTTGGCAGAAAGCTGATAAGGCACCCCCTCCTCAAAGAGCGCCCTGGCCACTTCCTCGCCAACGCGCCTGGTCCTGAAAAGCACGGCCACATCCGCAAGGCTCCTCATGATGTTCCCCTGTGCTGTTCCCGCATTCATGGAGTCAAAGCTGAGGCTCCCCACATTCCTTTCTATCTCATGGGCTATCCACCTCGCCTCGGCAACGGTATCCCTGTGGGGCTTGAATATGATCCGCCGTCCCGTCCCCCTGGCGGACTTGAGCTCCGGAGCGCATTCCTGGCCGATCACTCTCCGGGCGGCATCAAGGAAAATCTGGGGGCACCTGTAGGCGCGGGAAAGGGTAACGGATTTTACCTGGACGAAATCCTCTGCAAAACGGTTCATGAAAGCGGGACTTGCCCCCCTGAATCCATAAATGGCCTGATTGACGTCACCAATTACCGTCACCTGTCCGTCAGGAGGCATCATGGCCCTCAGCAACCGGTACTGCACGGGACTCACATCCTGGAACTCATCAACCAGCACAGCTGAAAAGGCCCTCCGGAATTCCTTGCGGCATTCCGCCCTTTCAAGGGCATGCACAGCCTCCACCATGAGATCATCAAAGTCCCATACGCCGTACTCCTTCTTGGCCGCCTGGTATGCCTGGAAAACCGCCCTGAACTCCGGCATGTTTTCAGGCGCCCTGACAGGCCAGTACTGCCTGGCACGGGAAACCGCCTGAAAAACCGCACGGGGCTGGCCACGCAGACCGGATTTTTTCATTACTTCAGCCATAATGCCCACGGCATCGGCCTGACTTACGACATGTCTTTCCGCATTACATTCTTTCAGAAAGGATAGGGCCCAGCTGTGGAATGTTGCAACCTTGACCCTGTTTTCCGCATCCGGCCCGGCAAGTGCCCTTACGCGCCCTGATATTTCAGTGGCCGCCTGGTTGGTAAAGGTTATGGCAAGAAACCTTCCGTGAGCTTCCTTTTCAAGGAGCCAGGCAATGCGGCAGGTCAGCACCCGTGTTTTTCCCGTGCCGGGCCCGGCCTGCACAAGAAGCGGCCCCTTTCCGCTGGTAACGGCCTCCCGCTGGGCAGGGTTCAGGGCATCAAGAATGGAATTTTCAGAATTTGACATGACTTGACGGAAAATTGCCTGACAGACAGGGGCTTTCTGCATGAATTTCCCCGGCATATCAAAGAGGGCGTCCCGTTCGGGCTGCGGTCATGACGCCGCTCATACGGGGTATTCACAACTTCTATGCAAGACCGCAGCATTCAGGAGGGTATCCCCTCAAACCAGCCTCTTGCAATCTTATGGCGCCTTGATCAGATGGCGCTTGATCTTGCGCGTGGAGGTTTTGGGAAGCTCCTCATTTATCAGATGAAACTCTTTTATCCGCTTGTATGATGCAATGGTGTTATTAACCGTTTTGACCTCCTGGCTGATCAGCTCCTCCACTTCACTCTCTGCCAGGGTCCTTCCGGGATAATATTCACCTATTACTTCATAGTCCGGCACTATCACGGCGCAGACATCCTCTCCGGCAGTGCCGGAACGGGGCCGACCGTATATCATGGACTCGAGGATGAAGGGCCGACGGTTGAGTTCAGCCTCGATCTCCTCGGGATATACATTTTTACCAGCGGCGGTAACTATAAGGTTCTTTGAACGGCCGCATACATGGACGTACCCATCCTCATCCACAAACCCCAGATCGCCAGTGGCGAGCCACCCGTCATCTATCACCTGGCCGGTCGCCTCCTGATCGTTCAGGTAACCCTTCATTACCATAGGCCCCCTGAAACACAGTTCACCTATGCCCTGGGAATCAGGCTGAAGCACTTTTACCTGCACGCCGGGAAGCGGCTTGCCAATGGTTTCGTTTCTGGGCGCGTCAGGGGGATTGATGGTGAGCACCGGACTGGCCTCCGTGAGACCGTATCCCTGGAGTATCAACATGCCCAGACGGTTGAAATCCCGGGATACGAACAGCGGAAGGGCCGCGCCTCCGGAGATGAAAAATTTGATGCTCCCAAGACCGGCCTTTCCCCTGAGAGAACGGAACAGCACCTTGCCCAGATCTTTTTTCCCGGCCTTTTCTCCCAGCCTGACCAGTTTCATCATTGCCCTGAAGGCATGACGCCTTACAGGCGGAGCCTTTTCAACCGCCCTGAAAATACCCTCCACCATTTTCTGGAACAGCAGGGGCACCCCAAGCATTATGGTCGTGCCCGAGGACCTGATATCCTCCATGAGGTATTTTGAACGCAGGCTCCGGGCATAGGTAACATGGGCACCTGTATAGATAGGCAGCAGAAATCCTGCCGTGCATTCAAAGGTATGATTCATCGGCAGCACGGACAAAAAACGCTCTTCACCAATAGCAAGATAACCCGCGATGGCCCTTTCGCATGCAAGGACATCGGACACAAGATTGGAATGGGTGAGCATGACCCCCTTTGGGCTGCCGGTTGTGCCTGAAGTAAAGATTATGGCGGCAAGATCAGAGGATTCCACGTGAGGCAACCCCGGGCCGGCGGCCCCTTCCCCAGCAGCCCTTATATCGTCAACGGACATCACCCCTTCCCTGGCCTGCTCCCGCGCGGCGGCCGGAACAAGTGAAAACATGAAATCAGGAAGAGGAAATCCCCTGGGACAATCCTGAAGAATATCAATAAAGCGCGGATCGGCAAAGGCGAACCGGGCGCCCGCGCCGGCAAAGAGCTGGCGTATCTCGTTTTCGCTGAGCAGTGAGTCAACCGGAACATTTACCCCGCCCGCCATGCTGACGGCCAGATAGGCCCTGCCCCACTCGGGGCTGTTTTTGCCAAGGATCACCACCCGGTCACCCGGCCTGAGCCCCAGGGCCACAAGCCCCCGGGCCAGCAGTTTCACATCATCCGCCAGTTCCCTGAAGGTGACGCTTCTCGGGATATCAAGTGCTGAATGGGCAGGACGGTCGCCGTAGGCCGCCCCGGCCTGCATCAGCAGTTCCGGGATGGTATTTCTGGCAAGAGCAGGTGCCTTCAACATGAATCTGCCTTTTGCCTCCTGTGGCCCGGCATGATCAGAATGTCCAGCTGAATGATACGTTTGCTATATGGGCATCTCCCTTGTATGTGCCCTTAAGGGTGGGGGTCGCCTTCTTGCCGACCTTGGCGTCCTCAACAGCCACGTAGGAGTATGCGGCATCAATGGTCAGCCGGTTCCAGCTCCAGCCCACGCCGAAACCGAAGATATTGCGGTCATTGGTGGAGAGTGACGGATCCCTGAAATCATCATCAATGGGTGACTCATCCCATGCGTATGAAAGCCGGAATGTCCACTGATCGTTCAGATAATACTCAGCGCCCAGACGGATACACCACACGTCATCCCAATCCTTTTCCACTTCCACAATGCCCTCCTGGCCGGTTCCGGGTTGCTTGTCATAATTGAATTTGAGGTTTTCATATGCTGACCACTGGGTCCACTGCAACTCTCCGGAAAACCGGAAATTTTTCAGCACGGTTGTGGATACGGCGAGAGAAAGCGTTGCCGGCAGATCCATGGGGAGGGTTAAATCACTTTCCGGGAACTTGCCGTTCATAACCGCATCGTAAGGCGGAGGCAGTGCCGGAAGCTCATATTTTGCGTCTCCGTCTATCCTGGTGCTTACATGTGAATGATATGTAATTCCAAAACTCCAGTCATCAAACGGAACTGCCATTGCGGAAAGGACATAACCTGCTCCCCAGTCATCCCCTTCAACATCGGTATAGACATCTCCAAGAGGGGTAGGGATAAACTTTCTCATCTCTGCATCCACGTACACCACCTGCAGGCCAGCCGAAACCGAAAGCCAGTCAAACAGCTTTCCGGAAACGGCAGGCGTTATGTATATGGTGGAAAGCTCCGTGTACTGTGCATAATAGCGCCCTTCCCAGTGGTTATCCCACTCTGTTGTGAGACCGTAGGGCGCATTGATGGAAAGAGAGGCCCCGAACCTGTCCATAAATGGCATTGCGCCATACATATAGGGTACAAGATAGGCTATATGCTTGAGATTGTGATCATCCTTGTCATTATCAAGCTCCATGGACGGAAAAATCAGGGCGCCTCCGGCAGTAACGGCCGGCCGGTCCAGAAGGGCCGCGCCGGCAGGGTTGAACCACGCACACTCGGCCACATCATGCCTGGCGGACATTGCCGCGCTGTTACCCATCGCCTTGGCGGAAAGCTCATTAAAAAGCTGAAACCCGGCCGCCTGAACGCTGTACGCCCTGGCGCAGAAAATAATTACAGCAGCAAGCAAGCAAAAACTCCCGGTTCTTTTAAACATCATACCCTCCCTAAGATATAAAATTTCAGGCAAATCTGGCCCGGCGACCTGGCTTGAGACCATGCCCCGAGGGCAATCCCAGGCAGCCTGCCATCCCCAATGCAATAATCATGGCTGGCGCTGCCCCGTGCTGAACAACCTGCCCTGGCTGCGCCGCGCCTCTCAACACGCACAAAAGGGCTTCTCAACAAATCCGGGCATTTTCTGAATGTATCTGCCTCAAAGGCGCAACAGATACAGGCAGAATGCGCTACAGACATTTTTTTTGGCCTGTCTGCCTGCAAACGCCCTGGACGCTGTGGTTGACGGCGCTCCGGACGGTGACTTTTACATGCCGCCTGACCGAATTCATCAAGGAGCCAAATCTTCATATTTATAACACAGATTCTCATCAATTACAAAATTACTGGCCGGGATGCGTGCCGGTACAACTGAATATAAACCACCTGAAAATCAACCGGAGACAACCGTCATTACAACCCTTACGCCGCGGGCGCGGAAACCTGGACATCAAAACAAAAAAGGGGGCGTCAAGCCCCCTTTGATCCGGGCAGGAATCCCTGCCATACTGTTCTTACACCTTCCTAGAATGCATAGGTAAGGTAGCCCATTACAAACTGGGCGGTATTGCCCTCGTCACCATAGACGTATGGATCATCATCGTCAAAATGGGTGAAGTAGTAGTTGAGGCCGATACCAACCCCGCTGTCCAGCATGTATGAAGTCCCTATTGAGAAGTCAATCTGCTGGTAATCAAGATTTGAATATTTGTCTATGCCATTGATGTACGCCACATCGTAGAGATAGGGCTGAAGGGGATTCTGCCCGGCGCTTGTCATGGTATAGGCGTCCAGCTTTGCATCTCCGGTGGGATACATGCTGTCAAAATCGAGCTTGTCTATATCTCCACGTCCTATGGTCCAGCTGAAGTCAGTGGTGATATTCCAGTTGGGAAGAATCTGGTATGCAATGTTTGCAACAAATGAATGGGCCTCGGTGTAGTAATCCATATCGGTCTTTTCCGAACCAAACTGGTCCGTTGTTATGAAGTTACCTCAGCCGTCGTAGATGGCTATACAGTATTGCGAATCGTAACTGTCATACATGTATGTATAGCCACCGGATATTGTGAGATTGCGGATTGGATTGGCCATGATATTCAGACCTGTCATAAGGAGGTTGTTGCTCCAGTCCCTGCCGTCAAGCTCACCGTTCTTTGAGTAGCGGTACTTGACATGGAAGCTGGTATTGAGCATCGACATTGCGTTCCAGTAGGTCCTGAACTTGACCTCGTATATCTGGTCAGGCCTGTTGGAACGATCACCTGTGCGCTTGTCGTAGATTGCCGGCCCGTAGGCGCGGTCAAGGTCATAGAAATCAGCTGCATTCGGCTTGCTTGCATACCTGCCATAGGAGCCGTCAGGTGTGCATGAGGCATTGTTGAGCCTGTATGCATCATCTATGAAGGCCATCTTGTAATCAAGGGCGAATTTGAGTCCGTGCATCAGATGATAATCCGCACCGAACTTGAACAGATGCTCCTTGGTGCTCTCGGGGACACTGTGTACGTCGTAATGATCCCTGTTTTCCTCTGCGAATTCGTACTCTCCCTTGATCTTGAGGTTACGCAGCACCCTCCAGGCGGCGTTTACACCCACCTTGAAGTTATTGCTGTCATAACCGGAGAGCCGCTCATACTCCGGCTCAATGTACTCTTCAACCGCTGCCGGATCCGCGCCATGAGCAATGTATCCCTCGGCGAGGGTCATGGTGTCGCCGGACTTGGTATTGTTCCTGTTCTGGACCTTTTCAACATATACATCCGAGTTGTCCAGGGCCTGATACTTGCCAAAGATATTAACGGTAAGGCCTGGCATGACCCTGGCGGTAATCCTTCCGCCAAACGTATTGTCCTTGAGCTTGAGAGAATCATCATAGTTGCCAGTGAGCACATCATAGGCCCCGCGCGTGGATGTGTTCTTGTTATTTGAGTAGAGATAGAACGCATTCAGCGTGGTGTGCCCGTTAATGTCCCAACGGAACTTCGCATTGTGCTTGTTCCTGCGGTTTTCAGGGACCTCCGCATAGGGCAGGGGGCCGCTGGCGCTGTTGTACTGGACCCTGTTAAGGAAATCCTCTCCCACCTTGCCCTTGGTGTTGTTATAGAGATTCTCCATCTCTTGATCATCAGTATTGAACTCCCTGTGCATGAAGGAATAGTTGAACGCCATTGTGCCGATACGCAGGTTGAGTTCCGGACCGAACTCGTTGTTGGTCTCCTTGATCTCCTTTGTGTCGGACACAATGTGACATGCGCGGCACTTGCTGTTGGTCATGGCCTGCCTGTCGCCTTTTCTCTGTTCAAACCTGTGATGCAGGGTCAGGTCAAACTCCGGCACGTTCGGGATATGGAACGCCACGGAATGTTTGAGCAGCTCCCTGCTGATGGCATACTGGTTTGTGGGGTCACGGTCGGTGTGGTAAACCGAGGCTGTGCCGATTGTATTCGCCCCTCCGGTGTTATAGGTAATGCCGGTTTCAGGATCGGTTCCTGTCCTCGGTTTCTGGCCCTTCGGCTTGTTTGTGCTGAACACATGCGCCTCGAGATTGTCAAGGCTCACATGGCCCAGCCTGTGATACAGGCGGTTGTAGTCGGCCTTGTAAACCATGACCCTTCCGAGCGAGAGCATTCCCTCATAGTCCTGATCGTTGAGATCACGGTACAGGCCGTCAAAACTCAGATCAAGGACACCGCTGTTTACCCGGAGATCTCCCCCGAACACTCCTGTCCATCTCTTTGCTGCCAGGGCATTGTACTCAAGGCCGCCCTTTGAACCGCCTTCATCCGCATGGAGCCTGCCCTGGGCATTCCAGGTGGCGCCTGCCTTGAGGCTGCCTTCAAATACCTTTTCATCTTCCGCGGCGCATACAGAGGCCCCGATAACCGCAAGGGCCAGAACCGCCACTGTAATGAGAACTGAAATTCGTTTCATCCGGTTTCCCTCCTTAAACTATCGGGTAAGCCCATGTCCGCTCGTTACGGTCTGGGATGGCATGTCAGAGCCATGTACCTGCTGGTGGCACTGGGTGCATTTTGTCATGAATGATTTCTGGAAACCAAACTCGGTGGGCTGGATCTTTCTGCCAGCCGCCTGCACCCTGGGCTGCCCCTTTGCAGGAATCGGAGACGCATCAACATTGTTTGACGCCCTTCCCGCATGGAAGTGGGCCTCATGACACTGCAGACAGAGAAACGGCTCCTGCTGCTGCAGCAGATTGTTGGCCACCGTACCGTGCGGATCATGACACATCAGACAGTTTTCCACCACCGGATCATGTTCAAAGACAAATGGACCCTGATAACGGGTATGGCATGTGAGACACAGATCATTGAGGCGCTCGTCGGTACGGAGCATTCCCTCATCCATGCACTGGCTGCCGTGGGCATTGTGGCAGTCGGAACATGTCATCTTGCCCTCTTTTACCGGATGATGAGACATCAGATACATCTGCGCCATCACATCCTGGTGACACTGGGCGCAGAGTTTTGGCTCCTTCTCTTCGGCAAGCAGGTTCCTGTTTTTATTGCCGTGTATTTTATGGCACCTGGTGCAGGATACATCGTATTCCGCATGGGTGGAGCCAGGCCAGTTCATCTGGCCGCCAACGGTATGACACTGGGTGCATACACCTGCTATCTCCTCGGCCTCCATCTCATGGGAGCCGGGATTCAGTATCTTCTCTGTGTCTCCGTCATTATCCACATGAACCGAGCCAGGTCCGTGGCAACCCTCGCAGCCTGCATGATAACCGCCAGCCACTTCAAATGAAGCTATCTTCATATGGATATTATACTTGTCGTTAGCCATATCCTCATGGCAGTCCAGACATGTTTCACTCCCGACATAGGTAGCGCCAGGTGCTGCTTCCGGGGCCCTGATAACGCTTGCCCTGTGCTCAAGAGGGTTATCCACCACCTGACAACCTGCAGCGAGAAACAGGCCCGCCGCCAGCATAATTAATTTTTTCAGCATTACATCCCTCCGATTTCCCTAACCTTGAATTTACGTTGAGCATTTGTTCTTGACTTCAGCGTGCAGGGACAACTCCCTATTTTCAGTCATGAGGAGTCATGATCCCGTGCGGTTACTCCCTACAAAAGTCACTTTCGTTTCAGATAATCAGTCACCCCCTTTCACCCTGCCGGCCCGCAAGGCATGACCCGTCCTTCGGGAACAAGTACAAAGCGGTTACGGACCGGACACAAGTGCTGACAATTCTTGATTTCAGATTCCAGATGCCTATTGCGCCTGCCTGCCCCGCGCCCCGTTGCGGTATGCGTGGCAGCCGGCAAAGTGTTTCAAAATGAAATGCAAAAAATGAACCCGTTTTCATCATTTTTAAAAAAAATTATTCAAGAAAAACGTGCCGCGTTTCCGTATCGCAGTCATTAATCCCCAGGCAGCCTCCACGCCGAAATCAAGTTGTACATAAATATAATCAGTTATCACCATTAGTTACGACCCTGCACTGGCAACAACATGATTTAAAAAATATTTTTTTATCAAATACAATAGGGCCCCATTATCATTACGGCGGATTTCGAGGGAAAAAGTGCCGCCATACACAACAACAAAATGCCAATCCACCATTTTGCCGGCTTGGTTCTAAATTTTTTTTATGCCCTTGTGGCATGTCCCCCACCCTCAGCCATGACTGCCTGCCTTGACAGTTTGTGCGGTTGAAGCACAAGAACGACAAAAAAAATACACCGAATCGTCAAATTTCAGACGCATGCCCGATTGTGTTGCGGGACTCCGCTCCATTCATGCCCCGCCGGCACAACTGCATTCCGGCACCGTGCATGAGAGGCTTCAGGCTGCACATACACCCGCAACACCAGGGATTTTGATATTGACTTGACCAGGACAGTTGGTAATATTCTGAATGAATGTGCATTCATTTCAGGCCAGCCAATGATGAAAGTAGCAGACAAACACGATAAAATCGTACGCGCCGCAATACGGGTTTTTGCAAGAAACGGTTTCTTCAACTCGAGAATTTCAGAAATCGCCAAGGAAGCCAATGTGGCTGACGGCACCATCTACTTATATTTCAACAACAAATACGATATCCTCATCACCATCTTTGAAGAGGAGATGGGCAAAATCATTGCCAATGTCAAGCGAGAAATGGCTTCACTTTCAGACCCGTGCGAAAAACTGCACTGTTTCGCCCGGATGCACCTGGCATTAATGGAAGAAAAAAGGGAGCTGGCGGAAGTAATTCAGGTGGAGCTGCGCCAGAGCTCCAAGTTCATAAAGGACTACCACAACAAGAAATTTGTGGAGTACACCAATATTATTGAGTCCATACTGAAAGATGGCCAGGAACGGGGGATTTTCCGCAAAGAAATAATTCCGGAAATTTTCAAGCGGGCATTTTTCGGAGCGCTTGATGAAATGTCACGCTTCTGGGTGCTGTCCTCCCAGAAAAAATTCGGCGTAAAGACGGCGGCGCGCCAGATTACAAACCTTTTCCTCCAGGGCAGCCTTACGGACAAGGGCCGCCAGCACCGGTCCTGCTGCCATATCACCTGACATAATCACATCTTGCCGTGCAACTGCCTGAACCACTGAACCGCTACCAGGATATTATTCCAGGGCTGCAGGAATTCGCGGATTCACTTGCCTCTCCCCTCAAACCCTTTGTAAGGCTGAATACTCTGAAGGCACCGGAGGCCGCCATATTGCACCGGCTGCGGGGTGAAGGTTCCCGGCTAAAGAAAACAGCGATCCGCTGGCTATACAGCATTGAACAAGAGCAACGGCTTCGCTCTGGCACATGCTACCAGCTTGGCTACACCTATCCCCAGGCCATCACCTCTGCACTGCCGGTGCTAGCGCTTGACATCAGGCCAGGACAGTCCGTGCTGGATTTATGCGCTGCCCCGGGAGGAAAGACCACGCACATGGCTCAGATCATGGGCGACACAGGCATAGTGGTTGCCAATGACAGAAAACATGGCAGGATTACAGCCCTTATGGCCAACCTCAAGCGTCTTGGCATCACCAATACAGTAGTGACCAACTGCCGCGGAGAATTCCTGGCAACAGGCATGCTGTTCAACCGCGTCCTGGTGGATGCCCCGTGCTCGGGCGAAGGCCGCTACAGACTTGACAAAAACGGCCGGCTCACCCACATGAAAGCCGGAGCCACCGACCTTCCCGCAATACAGAAGGGCCTTGTGCAAAAGGGCTACGACCTGCTGGCGCCAGGTGGAATCATGGTGTATTCAACCTGCACCATCAACCCGGACGAAAACGAGGCCGTGATCAACCACCTGCTCAGGAAAAGAGGGGCTGTGCTTGAGCCGTGGCAGCCTCCCCTGGCATGGCACAGGGGCGTTACAGACTGGAATGGAGTGGAATATGACAAAAACCTCCGCTTTTGCAGAAGGTTCTACGCGCACGAAACAGGATCAGTGGGATTCTTCCTGGCCCGCATTCGCAAGCTCTGATTCCAGGGCGTCTGTACTTGAATTCTGGGAAAGGCGTTTCGGTGTGCCACCAGCCGTTTTTGCCCCCTATGAGCTGGCATCTTCCTCACGGGTCACATACCTTGTAAGAAGGAGCCCGTTTCTTTCCGGCCTGGCCTCAATGCGCATCACCCGCGCTGGCCTGCCGTTCATGAGAAACGCGGGGATTCACAGGAAACCGACCACCGAGGCCGCGCAGCGTTTCGGCCATCTTGCCACGCGCAACGTTGTCAGGCTTGCCCTGCCTGACCTGTTTCAACTCTGCCTGCAAAACGAAATAGCACTTGAAATTGACACCGATCCGGGTTTTGTTTTCCTTATGGACATGAACCGTTCCGTCTGGGGATGCGGCCTCTATCTGCAGCCTGGCAGGCTTCTGAACAGGCTCCCCAAACGCATGGTGCAGGAGCTTGCCCAAAACAGGCGCAACCCTGACATTGCATCGCAACCCTAATGTTGCATTTTTACCCTCAAGGGCAGCATCCCGGCTCACTGGCGCGCGGTTTCCAGCAGATCCGGGATGATGGGCCGAAAAGCTTCACATGCCGGCCTGGACGGGAGACGACATGACTGCTTCCCTCAACAGGCGATTTTCCATCGCCATCCGGGCAGCGGTTGTTACGGTTGTTAATGAACAGGCAAATTCGTGTCAAACAGGGACTCAATGCAGACACTTTTCAAGAATCTTTCGGCGCTCATTGCCACCGCCGTCGTCTCTGTCTCCGCGCCCGGTTTTGCCCTGGACGTAATCCTGCTCAAAAACGGCGACCGGCTTTCAGGCAGCATTAAATCAATGGACCCCCACTCCGTTATCATCAATCTCAAATATGCAGGGGAAGTAAACATTGCGCGGGACGCAATAGACCAGCTGAAAACCGGACAGCCTCACAGGGTAATGCTCAGGGACAAGACCTTGACCTTTGGCGATATCGAAAAACAGTCCGATGACACAACCATAGTTCATGACTCTGTCACCGGAACAGAAAAGATTTGCTCCTTTACTGAAATGGCCTATATCAACCCCCCTCCTCACATTTCCGGCGAAGGAAGTATTTTCACAGGAGAGATAAACCTGGGAGGGGAATGGAAGGAGGGCAATACCGTTTCCACCAAGCTCAGGCTGGACTTCAATACACAGTATGACAGGGGCATCAGGCGCTGGCTTTTCAACGGCAATACCCAGTGGGAAAGCAAAAACCGTGACAAGACAGAAGACAACTGGTTCATCCAGGGCAGGTATAACAGGCTGTTTGCGGAAAAATGGTATGTGCTCGGGAACATGTCCCTTGAGTACGACGAATTCAAGGGGCTCAACCTCAGGTCAGTAACCGGCGGCGGGGCAGGATACAGGTTTTTTGATGACCCGCACGACAAACTGTCCATTGAGGCAGGCCCCAACTTTGTATATGAAGACTATCAGGATGAACCAAGGCATATCAACATCTCCTTCCGGGAGAGTTTGACTTTCGAGTACCCCCTGTTTCGCAGCCGCATCCTTTTTTATCATCATCACTCCCTGCTCCAGGGGCTGAACGACACCGACACCCTGTCTGTAAAAACCAGCACGGGCATCAAGATCCCGCTTGGATTGCTGGGCATAAGCACATCCCTGCAACTTGACTGGGACTGGGACAAAAAACCCACTTCCGGACGCAAGAACTCCGACACCACGTTCACCCTCAAGGGAGGCTACGACTGGTAACTATATGAATGGTAACTATTATTGGCACGTAAAATGCAGTTTTTCTCACGCTACCCATAATCAAGCTAAGGAGGTGATGCCTTAGAACCATAATGCTGTGTTTAACCAGGGCGTTCATGCGATTTATGATGCCCAGAGGGGATTAATATTTTTCATTTTCAATCAAGGAGGGTATATGAACCATTCAAAGAGAAACATTTTGGTTGCTGCCTTTTTTATTATGGCTGCTTTCACCCTGCCTGCATTTGCCGGAGGAGTCGCTCCTGACCAGGAACTTGCCGATCTCAAGGCACAGATGAAGGTAATGATGGAACGCATCAGGCAGCTTGAGGCACAGCAGGGGCAGAGCTCCTCCGCCGAGGTGCAGGAGCTTCAGAAGAAAGTCGACGAGCTCGAGGCATACAAAAAGGAAGCAAGCCAGACCAAGGCGTACTGGAAAAACGGGTTCCGTATAGAATACAAGCCCAACGACAGTGAAAACGAGTACAAGATGCGCATCCGCGCCGGCATCCAGTTCCGTTACACTTATGTCAACACGGACAACGATGTGCGCGCCAACAGGGAAAATTACAGCTCTCTCATAGCAAGGAGGCTGCGCCTCTTTGTTGACGGCACGGCCCCCAACAAGGACTGGAAGTATTTCATGCACATTCAGCTTGAGCCGAAATCAAAGGTTAATACCCATGACGCGTTCATACAGTGGCAGAAGTACAAATATGCCAGGGTACAGTTTGGCCGCATGAAAATCCCCTACAGCATGGAATACTGGCAGAGCGGATTCGGGCAGAATGGCGCTGACCGTACCATCTTTACCGGAGACTCGGAAGCCGACAAGGATGTATTCGGCACCAAGGTTTATGACATTCCCGGCGGCAACGCCCGCCTGCGTGTTGGTGGACATCGCAACAAAAACGGCTTCCCGACCGGCGGCATGTTGCTCTACCGCTCCCAGGGCGTCAATGTAAACGGCGTTGTTGACATGTTCGGCATGAAGCAGTTCCTTGCATACTGGGTCGGCATCTATAATGGACGTGACACCCAGGGCGCCACCAACGCCAATTCCGACATGCTCTATGTGGGAAGGCTGGGTATCAATTTCCTGCCAGGCTCTGATCCTAAAGGGCCGCTGGGCCCCAAGGGGCTGAAAAACTACTTTGCCCAGGGTGACTATGGTTACAACACAAAGCCACTGGCTTCTTTTGTAACCGCCACCTTTTATAACAGGGGCACGGTAGATGCAGCCTACAGCAGCTTGGGCAAACTCACCAAAAACAGGGAACATGATACGGACAACTACGGTTTCAACGGCTGTTTCCTCTTCAGGTACATGGGTTTCTCCGCGGACCTGGAGGCTGGCTGGGAAGAGTTTGAACAGAAGAGCGCCACTAACGTCAACAAGGCCTACTGGGACCGCTGGGGAGCCCGCGCAAACCTCGGCTACTTTATTGTACCGAGAAAGTGGGAAGTCACCTTCAAGTTTGCACACATGAATCGTCTTGATAACGCAAACCTGGAGAACTCTCTGGCAAGTGGACTGGGGCTGGTAGAGCTTGATGACGGATATGCGGTTGAAAAAGACATGCAGCAGTACAGACTAGGGATCAACTGGTATCTTCATGGTTTCAACCAGTACATCAGTGCTGAAGTTGGCCTGTTCCACAGGAACTTTGACAAAATCAGCGCCTCTGAAGCAGCAGCCGTTGGATTCACCGGCGCCCTCTCCGATGCCAAGGACAGCCAGGATGATGTCCGCTTCAGGATTCAGTACCAGCACTTCTTCTAAGGCATAACACCGCAGATTATGGCGGATTTATCAAACCAGGGGGGCCTTGAAAGGCCCCCTTTTTCATGACGGCCAGTAAGGCGGGCAAATAGTCTATTCCTGCCCGCACGCCTTTTCCGTCATGCGCTCTGCTGCAAAAATGAGAGATTCAATGTCGAGAAATTCCAGGGCATTCCTGTCAAAAAGCACCTTTACACCGGCAGGAAACCCGTCATCTTCATCAGCATCCCAGAAATGGACCTGCACAGGCACCCTGGGCAGCACCGGAACCACGGCACAGAAATCGGCATGGCACTCATCCACCTTTCTTGCCCCCATTCGGACCAGCACCCTTTCAAGCTCCCTTCCACGCCCCTGAAACTCACGTGCAAGCCTGTCCTCCGTGTACCTTTTGAGAGTTACAACCTTTGATATGGAGTTCGGGAAGGATTCGAGGCCTACCCAGTCTCCAGCGAGCCGCCCCGCTCCGCCAAAAAACAGGTAGTTATAGAGAAGAATCTGGTCTCTCGGGTCAAGCTCCCCCCCTGCTGAAGAGACCACGCTTTCGGATGAAATAAACACTGTCTCCCCAAGATACAACAGCCTTAGCATCTGTCTGCCATTCTCCTCCACAACCGTTCCGCCAAGCCCGGGGCCGCATTCCGCAAGGTCAACCGTGCTCACCTTTTTTTTAAGCGTTCTCAACAGCACAGTGTCAGGATCATGCACACGCTGGATATCTCCCCCGCCTTCATTATCACCATCACGCTGAAGATATGGACAGGCGGACGGATCCGCACCGGCCGAAACCACGGCAACCGCAAAGGCCATGCAGGCAGGATAGCCACACTCACCGCAGTTGCTCCTCGGTGTCTTCTTAACTATGTCAAGCGCATTCATGGATCAACTCTCCAGGCAGGCCGGTTATCACCCGCCTCCTCACCACAAAACATTACTCTCCCCTGCCCTGGCCCGACAAGCCGCCTCAGGGCCGACCGGAACCTTTCATACTCATCACCATGCCGCAACATGCCGCGTCTCAAAGAAAGCTCTCTAATGTAATAGACACCGCGTCCGTCCCTTGCGGCCATTACCTTCCAGGCAAAAGGGCCAGCATGCCCGCTGAGGCCAGCAGGCATATACTCCACTCTTGCACCGGCGGGAAGCAGGAGCCTGAACACCAGCATCTCCCTGGCATATCCGGGAAACCAGACGGGATTTTTCCTGTCAGCCCCAAGCCGCCCCAATGTCTGCAGCATTGACGCCTCGGGCACAGGGAAGAAAGAACATCCCCCCGAGGCTGGCAACGGATCAGGTATCCTGAAATCCACCCGAATGGTAACCGGCTGCATCAAATCATCGAGATTCATGAACTCGACCTGACCCTGGGCCAAGGGATCAACCGAATGCATCACCATGGACCTTGCCACATCCAGTTCAGGGCCGGAAAGATACCTGAACCCCCGGCGGGCATCAGCGGCCTTATAACCGGAGCTCAGTGATACTATCCGTCCGGACGTAACGCCGTCGGCATCATAGGACACATCCACGGTGGTTATATCCATCTCCTGCCAGACATCATGAACGGGCTCCAGGGAGGCATCATCAAGGAATAAGGCCGTGTGTCCCTCAAGCCCGGTGACACCAGGTGAAAGCTCCTTGCGGTTGAAACGGTACCATTTGCCACCCGCCTTGACGGCGACCGCGCTGAAAAAATCCGGCATGAACGGCAAGGGCACCTCTGATATGCTTACGTTGCCTGTAACCACCGCGATACGCGAATCTGTCCCGCCAACCCTTAGCAGCTCGTGAAACAGCCATGCCAGGTGAAAGGGCGTTCCATAACCACGGGAAAGCGTGGCCTCCGGACCCTGGGGCCGGAGATCGGTATCGAGAATATCAATGACATAAGGCGCAAAGAGTGACATCAACTCTGTATAAAGAGAATCAGCATCACTGGCCGAACGAAAAATTGCGGGGAGCGCATCAAGCTCATATCCCGGTTCACGCCAAGGAACTATTGCGTTAAAAAAACCGGCCACCCGGGAATATGAAGAAAGCGTTGTGACCAGCAGCACAGGGCTCATGTGAATTGCTGGAGGGGAATACGGCTCGTCAACCGCCCTTGGCAGTTTCCCGGCGCGCCATACATACTCCTTCCACTCCCGGCCAGCACCCTGGTGAACTGTAATTCTTCTGTCATTTGCAACCCAGAAGAGGGGCATGGCCTTCGGCGCCCTTATACTGACGACCTTCTCCCTGGTGGGATTGGTAAGCGCGAAAAACTCCCTTGTCCAGAAGGCACTCATGCCGGGGCGTTGTGAATGCAGCGTGAAACTCAACTCCACGGTGGCTCCAGGCTCCACCGACGGAAAACTGACCACCCGCAACCGTGCGGCCGAATATATGGAGGCCCCGGAAGTTGACGGGTCCTGTATGTCGTTTATCTCGTCTTCACGCACGGCCACATGCGTGCCGTCCGCAAGGATTGTGCGAGTATGACGGAGATCTATGTCCAGACTCTCCCATGCGCTGTTGTAGGGAATCCGCACATCGCCATTACGTTTCTTGCCCCTGTATGTGAGTATCCTGGTCCGCATCAGGAGATGATAATCGTACGACCCGTCAGCATATAACCGGTACTCTTTTTTAACCAGCAGGTTTACCGCATCAGCATCCGCATCATAGGAGTCGGCGTGGCAAGGCTCCAGCCTGGCGGCCGCGCCCGGCGCAACCGCGGCTCCCGAAACCAGGAAGGCAAGCAGGAATATCAAGGGCAGCCAGGCACGCCCCGGTTCATGCGCCCTGGAACTGTCCGTATCGCCACGGAATATTACGCTCATAACCCCTGCCTTTCCGCATCAGTAAAGCGCGCGTCCGCGCCTTCCGCCATGCATCGGCCGTTTATAACAACCGGAACTGCCGGCCATTGGGCAAGGCGTCTCTGTGCCCTCAGCACCTCCGGGTAATCTGGAACCGGCACCTCCAGGGCCTTTATCTCAAACTCCCTGACAAAAACCAGTCTCTGTTCAGCATCATCCTGTCCATTCCCGGTCCCTGTCCTTTTGACCCGAAAGGATGCCTCCACGGCGTTGCCGGAAAATTCCATATCCGCGGGAAGAATCATCCCGCCGTCCGCCCCCTGAGGCAGCACTGTCTCCTCGACCATGCGGCTTCTGACTACATAGTTGAAACGCAACGGAAATTCTCTCCTGGTCAGCGAGGCCCTGGACATGAGATAACTGTCCATGATCCCGACATAACCCGTATTTGAGACCGGGAAGAAGAGCGCCTGCCCTGCCTCTGTCCGGCTCACCCTGTCAGGCGCCTGGAAGTCACAGGAAAATCCAATGGGCTTTGCCCGGTCTTCAGGATCGGTCCACTCAATATTCTCCAACCTTGCCCCTGGGATCCGGGCAAGGACTATCTGTTCCACGGTCTGCCTGCGCTTTTCAGGCGAACTGCCCATCATACGCCCCCTCAGAGCAGTATCACAGAAGCCGGTAAATGTCGCCTCCAGCCTGCCGCTGAGAATGCCGCGGAGATCAAGCCTGTCCCTTACAACCAGCAGGCTCGTGTTGGCAGCCGCATCAGGCTCCGGTGTCAGGCGCAGCCTGGCGTCAGGCCCTGATGCGGCAAGACAGCTTGAATCCCTTTCATAATCCGGCAGAAACTGGCGGCTGGTTTCCGAAGTGGGATCAAGATAGACCCCTGGCCTGCCCTGGGCATCAAGTATCGCCACAATGGCATGGTTAAACCAGGGCACCACAATCTCCTGATCCAGCCTGTTGCCCGCGCTTATTATCACCGGCACCGCATTGAATCCGGCATCCCTGAGCATTGTAACCAGCAGGGCTGCCTTGTCCCGGCAGACTCCATAGCGCCGGTCAAAGGTAAGGGACACGTCGTGAGGTTCATAACCCGGCCTGTCCCTTTCGGCTGTTATCCCCATGTAGCGGATCTTCTGTGCTACAAAGTAGAACAGGGCCGCGATCTTTTCCTGTTCGTTGCCGGCCCTGCCTACCAGTTCCCGCACCTTTTCCCTGATGGCAGGCGTGGAGGCAAGATGAGGCTCCACAAGCCCTCTGTACCACTCGGCGACATATCCCCATGCGGGAATGGTTGAATACAGCAGCCGCATTGCGACCCGGTGCAGGGGGGGCATGGCAGGCTCCGGCACGAGAGCCGGAACATCATTAAACGAGAAACGGCAGATTGTATTCCGGGACTCGTCCTTGCCAATCCAGGAGGAATAACGGCCCGGTTTTGCATCCTTCACAAGGGTATGGAGCTTCATGTCCCCTGGGCCTTTAAGCTCAAAACTATACTCCCTTACCGGAAACGTGTACTCAGCGGTGACCCTGCCAAAAAATTCCCCTGGTATCATGAATTTGAAGTTATTTCTGACCACTATGTAGTGTATGGTATCACCGGGACGCAGCTCTGGCACAAACACCCTGAGTTCGCGCTGGGAGGGATCATATATGTTCATGCGGCTGGAAGAAGCTGAATTGTCCTCGCGCGCGTTTTTTTCCAGGTCAACCACACGAACAGAGCCGTCGGGAGATATTACCTCAAACAGCGGCATTTTGAGGTCCATGTAGTGACCATTGATATAAAACACCTGTACGCTGTTTTCCCGCACTCCATCACTGTCAAGCATTGTCAGAAAGACTTCGTCCCTATCCACGCTGCTTCCGTCCCGCCTGAACTCAATCCTCTCCACCTCCCTGGCAAGCACGGCATGATCGTGGGGATACCGCTCAGGGGTGACATCGCTCAAAAATGAATAGCCGGATGAGGCGCAAAAGGACTCTCCGGCGCACATGACTGAAACAACGAACATGAGCAGGCACATGGCGGGGAAGCCGGGCCTGCTGCCGCTGCAAACCGGCATTGCCCCAAGCCCCCTGCCTGCCCTGCTGTCAATGCATTCCATAAAGAGGTTTCTCCGCATGGTCGATCAATATTTTCCCCTGCCCAAACACCTGCAAGAACCACCATACCACAAAACTCCTGTCCGGGCAGGGCTCTGTGTTTGCATAAAAACAACCCCGCAAACCAGCATCAGGATCAATCTGTTAAAGGCCCGGACTGTTTTTTCAAAACATGTCTCAAGGATTTGGACAAAAAACACGATAGGTAATATACGGCAACTTCCCAAACATAACATGCCTGGCTTTGGGAAGGCAGTTATGGAGCCCTGACTATTTTTCATACAAGACAACTTAACCATAAAAGAGGACAACTGCAGTGAAGGAAAAATTCAAAACCATCAATTTTGTATTCGGGGTTGTAATAGGCGGCATATTCCTTGCCAATGTTATAACGATAATAGCTACCATGAGCACACTTTCTGGCCAGGAAAAAGACGCGACCGCCATCAACATTGCAGGAAGGCAGCGCATGCTGAGCCAGAAAATGACCAAGGAGGCGGCATTCTTCGTCCAGAGCCGGGATGAGGAGTGGGCCCGCAACCTCAAAAACACCGCGGACCTGTTTGACAAGAGTCTTTATTCCCTAGAATTCGGCGACAGTGAAATGCACCTGAAAAGGGCCGAGGATCCGGAAGTCATGGATGAGATCCAGAAGCTCAAAAAAATATGGCAACCCTTCAGGGAGAAGATCCAGGAAATTATATCGGCGCCTCCAGGCTCCGCCGTGTCCGTCCAGGCCCTGGAGTATGTAAAGCAGAACAACATACCGCTCCTCAAACAGGCGAACGCCCTTACAAAGGCCTTTGAAAACTTTGCGCGGGGCAAAATCAAATACCTTGAAATGATCATGGCCATCATGCTTGGCATATCGTTTGCGCTGCTGGTTGCCTCGCGTTTCATAATAACCAGACTCGTAATCAAACCCCTTTCCCAGGCGGTCACCGCCATATCTGACTGTGGAAACGGACGTCTTGATCATGCGATTCCGCCTGAAGGCCTTTCAATGATCAGGCAGCTTCTTGTCTCTTTCAACAGCCTCGTGTGCGGGGTGGGAGGCCAGTTCCTGACCATGATCACCCAGAACAGATCCCTGGAAGCCGCGTCAGACCAGGTGGCCAGAGCCAGCAGTGACATCAGGCAAAGGGCATCGGAACTGGAAGAGATGGCAAAGGACGTTTCCTCATCGGCAAGCACCGCGGCAGGCAGCCTTGCATCAGTGGCAGCCGCCTCGCAGGAGATGACCGCAGCCACCACGGAGATCGCCCAGAGCGTTGCAACAACGGCCCAGAAAACCAATGAAGCCCAGGACCAGGCCCAGAGCACGGCCGCTGTTATTGCCAGGCTTGGCGACAGCTCGGATTCAATCGGCAATATAATACAGGTCATCAACTCAATCGCCGAGCAGACAAACCTGCTTGCCCTTAACGCGACCATTGAGGCCGCAAGGGCGGGCGAGGCGGGCAAGGGTTTTGCCGTGGTGGCAAACGAGGTCAAGGAGCTCGCCAAGCAGACAGCCGAGGCCACAAATGAAATCACTGACATGATCCAGACCATCCAGGCTGACAGCCGGGAGGCCATTGATTCAGTTGAGGCCATCACAGGGGTAATCGGCGAGGTTAATGACCTTGCAAACGCCATTGCCAGCGCTACCGAGGAGCAGACTGCCACGGTATCCGAAATAAGCTACAGCGTTGAAGAGGGCTCACAGGGCGCCACCCTTGTCCAGGAAAAGGCGGAGCACCTGCTGCAGGAGGCACAGCGCTTTGCCCGCCAGAGTGATACGCTGGAGATGGCAAGCAATGCGGTAAGGGCCATAACAGGAGAGGCCGAGACCCTCATGAAGCAGATTTCAGTCAATTCGGCTGTTGTGAACCAGGCTGTTGAATACACGCCCATGACAACCAAGATTAAGCACCTTCTGCTTCAGCACTTCCAGTGGAGAAACAGGGTCATGGCGTCGATCTTGAAAAATGAAAACATAACGGTTGAGACAGATCCCACTCAGTGCGCGCTTGGCAGGTTCATTGCGAACTATTCAACTTCAAACAGCATGGAAAATGACATTTTACACAGGCTGAGGCCCATTCACAAGGAGCTCCACGAGACAGTACACGAGATACAGGATCTTATCAGCAAGGGAGTTGAGCCGCCACAGGTCGAGGAAACCAGGCGGAACAAGCTGGACCCTGTCTTTGCAAAGGTAGAAGAACTTATGGAGCAGTGGGCCAGGGTTGTTTGACCCGGGCTTGCCCCTGCCGCAGACCAGGATCAATATCGAACCGAAGAGGCCGGCGTTCAAGCCGGCCTCTTCTATTTGCAGCGACTGCCCAGGCGCTTCAGCGGAGACCACTTGCGGCATGGGCCTCTCCCAACCGCCCCCCCCGGCAACTTCACTGTCTGCATCTCTTTTTCCAGTCTCCACGCCTGGAACGGCCGGCCAGAGTGCGGTTTGACAGCAGCATTATTACCCGTCCAGCCTCATGCCTTTCAGTCGGCCCTATTCACAAGAGAGGAAAAAATGCAGGGCAAGCAGCCCTCCCCCGATGGTAATTGCGGCGTCAGCCACATTAAAGGCGGGCCAGTGACAGGTCCCCAGGTAAAAATCCAGGAAATCAACCACATGACCAAAACGAATCCTGTCAACCAGATTTCCGCATGCCCCGCCGAATACCAGGGAGCAGCCCCAGAAGAGCATGGGGCCCCTGTTGCTTGCGGTCATGTAGAGGTGAAAGAGCCCTCCAAGCGCAAGCACGCTGACGATCTGGAAAAATACGTGCCGCCACCGCTCATCTCCAGCCAGCAGCCCGAAAGCCGCACCGGTATTGGTTATATGGGTCAGATTGAAAAATGACGGGATCACCGTAATATGCTGATAAAGGGGAAGGTTACGCAATACCCATGTCTTGGTAAGCTGATCAAGAAGGATAACCGCCGCGGCAACCAGCATAAACATGAAGGCCCGCATCAGGACGCTCTTATCCGGCATATTCTCCTCCCGCCCGGCGCCATATCAGCCTGAGCTCCTGGCCCGTTGGCAAAAACTCACCCATTTACTGCCTCCTTTTCTGCTTTTTCCATTCACATCATGCCCGGCCTCTCCCTTGCCCTCCGGTTCCCTGAGCATGCGGTAATACCTGCTGTCATGGGGAAGGTTTTCAAGAGCCATGAGCCTGTGGTAGCCGGCGCTCTGCATATCTCCCAGCCTTTTGTAGTACATGTACAGATAATAGTGGGCCATCCCCTTGTTTTTTGCCCTGGAGTATGCCCGGCCCATCTCAAGATAGAGATTCATGTAATCAGGCCACACAGGCTCGATTGCCCTGAATGTTGCAAGCGCCTCCTGAACCATGCCGTTATCAAGCAGCGCGCGCCCCAGATAGTAACGGGCCGCATGGTTGCGGGGATAAAGCCTGCAGTAGTCCTGGAGCAGCGGCAGTGCCTGCCTGTAACGGCCCGCCTCCAGATATGCCCGTCCGAGATCTATCTTGAATACATTCCTGTCCGGGGCGAGGGCCATCACCCTTTCAAACTCCTTGAAGGACTGTTCGTATTGCCGCATGCCGAGCAGTGACAGGGCAAGGCCGTAGTGCATGAACAGGTCATCTGGCCTGTCGGCAAGTTCACGCCGGTAATATACACACATGCGGGCAGGATCATGGGTCATGAGCTTGACCTTCACCTTTATCCGTTTGAGCCTGCAGGGATTCTCCTTTTGCCTCTCCGGGCATGGATGTTCCTTCACCAGGTCTTCAATATAGGTGATACGCTGGCTGGCCCCGGGGTGCGTGGACAGATAGCCGGGGATGGCATCGCTGCCCAGAAACCTGTTGCGGTTCATCTTCTCAAGGGTGGTCACAAGGCCCATTGGATCGTAACCGGCCCGGCATATCCACTGGTAGCCCCTGCGGTCCGCCTCCTCCTCGTCGGCCCGGCTGTACTTGAGCGACAGGCTCTGCCCAAGCGCCATTGACGATGTGAGAAGGGCGGAGGAACTCTGCCCCCCTCCCAAAAACAGACTTGCAATGGCCATGACAGCGGTACCGATATTGACCACCTTCATTTTGTCCATGCGCTTGGCGATATGACGTCCCTGTACATGGCCGCATTCGTGGGCGAGGATACAGGCCAGCTCATTGTCACTGTCTATTGCCTCAAGCAGGCCGGTATGGACGAAAATCAGGCCGCCCGGCGTGGCAAAGGCGTTTAGGGCATCGTCCTTTATAACAAAGAACCGGTAGTCAAAATATTTCCCGTGTATCACCGCCAGGATATTATGGCCTATATCCGAGACA
>JALVQQ010000191.1:32802-34230 GCA_027025395.1 Deltaproteobacteria bacterium
ATCTGGCGGAGAAGCTTCTGCCTCATCTCCCTCTCCTCGGCAATCGACATCATGGCCGAGGCCCTGGAAGCCATTGCCGCAACAAGCAGAAACATCGCCATTATGACTGCAAGCAGGCGAGGCATGGAGAAAATGGAGAATGATTTATATTCTGGCAGCCCCGGGTTCATCTCTTTCCTAACGGCCTTTTCGCCCTCTTTCCGGTCCGTTTGCGCCTGGCCTTTCTTGCTGATTTATCATACCACGGCGGAGGTGAGGCAGGAATAAAGGAGCCGGGCAGTTCAGGCGCGGTTACTTCAGAAATATTCTCCCTGGCGCTTCTGCCGCGGCCTTTCCCTGAATCCTTGCCGCGCCGCTCCTCTTCTTCGGCGCAGGGCAGGGGAGGGAGATCAATCCAGTCAGGCGCAAGCCACCTTGCAAGAAAAAGCTCCTTTCTGCCGGCAGCGTACAGGACTGAGCCGCCTGCCACGGCAGCCGCGGCATCCACGACTCCCAGCAGTGGATCACTGTCCCATATTCTGGCTGCCGTCAAGGCCCTTTCACGGTCAGGCCACAGAATGATCCACTCTCTACCTGCTGACACGCGAACCCCGTGGGCAAGAACATGGGCATGGGCTCGCCGCCGGACCGGCAGGTACAGGACAGGAGGCGCTGCGGCAACGCTGAAGTCAAGGATCCCGGGCTGCTGAAATTCAGGAAGCGCCCTTGCCCTCCCTCCGGACTGCTCCATGCGCCCCGGCGTGTACAGCTCAAAAAACTGAACCAGTCCCCGGACCGAAAGCGACCTGAAAGCGTCTCCCTGCATCAAGGCCCAGTGCAGATCCTTGATTTTGACCCAGCCTTCACTATCAGGCACAATGCCATACTCAAAGGGATTACGCGCAAGAATTGCAAACAGCAGTTTTGAAAGTTTTTTCTGATTTCTTTTGTGCATCAAACACCGGGGATGCGGAAGAGAGGCAGACTAACCAAGACGTTACCACTGGTTACCGTCATATCATCAGATTATCAACAAGCCCATGACGGCGCAGCAGACTGTCAAAAACCGGACAGTTCTCCTGGAAGTTATCAATACTGTCCTTCATGACGGCGCTGAACTGCTTGTTGGAAATCCTGAGCGTCTTTTTTATCACCTCTGCAAAACGTAGCTGCGTATCAACGCTGTTTTTCATAAGAGCCGCGCAGAAGAGCATCTTCTGGATTGAAGAAACCGTTTTCACCAGCGGCTGTTTCTCCTTTTTGAGACGGGAAATATCATCAGGAGGATGAATGCACTCCCTGACAAGCGCGGGGAGATTCCATACCCTTGCAACCCGCACGCCCAGCTCGGCCGGCTGCCAGCCAACCGTCCGCTTGAACGAGGACGGGCTCCAGGGGAAAGTCTCCATATGCCACAAACGATTGTATGCCTCCGGGACGACACTGGCA
>JALVQQ010000192.1 GCA_027025395.1 Deltaproteobacteria bacterium
TGCGGCGCCCGATAGAGACGCGAGACAAGGGGCCGAGCTTGTCTTCAGGCTTTCTCCCCGTCTGCTCGAGGTTTACGGGCCAGACGGCCGGCTTTTACGCACATGCGGCTTTTCAGGTGAAGAGGGGCTTGTTTCAGCACGGCAGGTCAGCGATAGTGGCGGGCCTGAAAAGTTCCGCAAGGAAGAGACCGATGGCGTGGCTGCTTTCAGATGGAGTGCCGGTGATATGGCAAATGCCTTGGAACTGGAGAAGCAGGAGGTGGCCGGCAGGCTTCCATGCGCCGCTTCCCAGGTTGAAGTGGCTGACCTTGACGGTAACGGCATGGAAGAGGTGGTATATCTTGTTTCGAGAAGCCTCTACGTTGTACCGTTTGGTGATTCCGGCAGGCCGGTATCCTGGGTGCTCAACGGGCCCGGGCGCATAACCGGCTTTTCCGCTGCCGGATATGACGGTTTGATAGCCGTGAATGTGCTTGTTGATGGAGTGGGGCTGCGATCGGCTCTTCTGCGTTACCGTGGAGGGGAGCTCTCCACGGTGCTGGACAGTGTCAATCTGTGGCTTTCATTCCAGGATCTTTCAGGCAGATGTGCCGCGGGCACATTGATAGGCCAGGTTTTTGACCTGCGCACGGTTTGGGGTGGCAGGGTGTACGTGATGTCCGTTGCCGCTTCCGGCATGGTTTACAGGTACGAGCTGGAGGTGCCGGATGATTTCCGCCTTGGCTGGAGCAAGTGGGCGGATCTGGACGGCAATAAGGATGCTGAACTATGTGTGGTGGACAGGTCGGGCAGGGCCTGGATCTACGAAGACGGTATTCTGCGCTGGTCATTTCAGGGGGCGGTGCTTGTGGCGGGCCACGGCCGGGAGATGCGTCTGCCTTCCCTGGCGGTTTGCATGCATGGACGGAAGCGTCCTTCCCTGCTGCTTGCAGGGTCAATGCGGGAAAAGGGGGAGCTTACCGGTGATATGGTGTATGAAGTTGAGTATCAGGGGGGAGATTATGCCATAAGACCCTTTATAAGGCCGGTTGATGCCAGGATTGCAGGCATATCCAGAGTGGCTGACGGGCTGATGGTGGCGGTTGCAAGAGGTGGCGGGCCGGATGGCGGGGACAATCCGCAGGAGACCGTGCTCTACAGAATCAGCCTGCCCCGCGAAATTTCCGGTACAGGCCCTTGAACATGAATCAAAAGCTCATGAGGAGTCGGCTTCCAGGAAATCCTCATGTATGCGTTTGATTATTTCCCTGTACGAGGCCGGAGAGATGGCCGCTCCCCGTATCCCCCCCCTGAGGCTTATCTCTGACATGAAGCAGCGTCCATCCTGGGCAAGCAGCAGATCTATATGGGCATATGGGAATTTTCCTCTCTCTGTTATCTTCCGGCACATCTTCTCCTGGTCTGCGGAAAGCGTCACAGGGCCGCTCTCGCCGCCAAAATGGAGGTTGTTCCTGAATGACCAGGGATTTTCACGCCAGTATGCTTCCAGGTAGTAGTTTCCCAGCAGAATTACCCTTATGTCCCTGGCATTTCTTATGAAGGGCTGAATAACAAAGGGAAAATCAAGATTTCCAAAAGAGCACGCGTTAAAGACTTCCTCAATGCCGTTCCACAGGTTTACGCCAAGCCCGCAGTCCAGCCTGTCCTGTTTGGTGATCACGGTTGTGGCGTTGATGCGTCCATAGTGCTCTATAATCTTTACGAGGTCATGCCTGCAACGTACGACCTCGGTGCCTTCTGGCATATATTGAGAGTAGATGAGTGCCTGAAGGCACTTTGAGCGGGAGAGTTGCTGGGAAAGCGCCGGAGGCATAAGCCTGATGCCTCGTTCAACCAGGTCAACAAAGACTGCCTCTTCGCATTTTTTCAGGTTGAGCTGGCCAACGATTGAGTCGCCAGGCCCAAGGTCTGGGAAGTGTTTCCTGAATTTGCTGCTTGAGCGGATTACAAGCGGCCGGCGTCTGCATTTCAATGGTCTTTCAGGCATACATGTCAGAATAGCATCTCAACGAACCGGTTATGAAACCTGGTCAGGTCATGGCGGCATTCGGCGCAATAGAGTTTGACAGTGCCAAGAATTCTGGAATCATCGTGCTGCGGGGTAAAGCTGCCATCCTGATTCTGCACATAACTGGTTGTCAGGGTGACGTCCTCGGCCACTTCATGAAAAATAAGGTCATTGCCGCATTCCGGGCAGACAATGCGTCTTCTGCCAGTGGCAGGTATGCTTTTCAGGTTTGCGGCATCCAGGGTCAATTTTCCTGATCTGTTTTTTGAAAGTGGTGTCATGTCTGATTTTGGGAGCGCGGGGCGGTAGTCAGGGCCGCGGCCCTCTATCCTGCTTATAAAATGGTGTACGGTTCAGAATATAAAGATGATCCGGTGAAAAATCCACTAGTTTTTGCAGATGTTCAGTGAGAATGGTTCGGCAGCAAGGGTATTGGAGTTGGGGCACTCATCTTTGGATGTCAAGATTCACCAATTTGTTTAACACTTCGCCAAAATATTCTTGTGGGTTACAGACAAAAAGCTCACCTTCTTTTTCATGCCGCTCTTTAGATACTGCTCCCATACTAATGGTCTTTCCGGAATCTCCAATCCTTGCTGAATTATAGTCAACGGCCCTTTTGAGTTCCTCCGGCAGGAAGCTTTTTGGAAACTCCCGCACCACATCCTCGTCACTAATGAGACGGTTGAAGAAGCTGTCAAGCGGGCGCTTGATCTCTTTCATCACGCTAATGACGCCGATATCTATTGGAATTTAGCTTCAGTTTGGCCTTCACTTCCTCTTGGCTGCCTTGTAACAGGTTTCCTGAAAACGGCTGATCCAAATCCTCTGCAAGCCTTCGGACAGATTTGCTGCCGGTCTGAATATAGCGCCTTTGATGTATTGTCAGTTTGGTATTGCTATGCAATACTTGCGGCATCAAACAGTTGCCCCCTTGCTATATTATGCCACATTTTTTTGCGTTGCCATGGCCGAACAGGCTACGGCTCGGCGAGATGGGGTAGGCATGGAGGGAAAGGAAGCCGACTTCGCCCCCTCCATCCTTTTAAAATCTGATTTTGAGATCAATTGTTCAGCTTTTAATATTTTATGATAACCTGATAAATAAAATACCGGGTCCATACATGCCCTTGTAATCCGTGGAGATGGTGAGTCCCGGAAGAAGAAGCGGCGAACACGGAAGGGAAACATTTGGTGTCAAGTGCCAGGGGTGCATACTTGCTGACCATGAAGTGGATGTCCGTTACTGCCGTGTTTGTTGCAAAAGGCTTTCATATTTTTCACCCGGTGGGGTGAAGGGGGAGGCGCCAGGATGAAAATAGCACTTACCGGCGCAAGGGGTTTTACAGGCACAAGGCTTCGCGCGCTCTTTCCAAACCATGTTATTATTGACCGCAATGATCCCCCGGGCGTGATCATGCAGAAGCTTCATGGGGTAAAGGCCGTGATAAATCTTGCAGGCGCGCCCATAATAAGGCGCTGGACCAGGCGCTACCGGAAGGTATTGTGGGAGAGCAGGGTGAACACCACGGCACGGCTTGTAAGCGCCATGAACAGTATGGAAGGGGAGTGTCACCTTGTTTCAGCATCCGCCACCGGCATATATCCGTGCAACATGGCCTGTGACGAGTCATGCAGCCACAGGGCCGATGATTTTCTGGGAAGGCTGGCTGGCGCATGGGAACAGGAGGCCGTGAAATATCGTGGAAAGGTTTCTGTAATGCGCTTTGGGGTAGTGCTTGGCCCGGAGGGCGGAGCCCTCGCCAAGATGCTTCCCCTGTTCAGGGCAGGCCTTGGCGGAGTTATTGGAAATGGTCAGATGATTACAAGCTGGATTGATATTGATGACCTGACCCGGGCAGTCAGTTTTGTGATTGAAAAGGGCGCAACCGGGACATTCAACGCGGTTTCGCCGGAGCCGGTGACAAACGCGGATTTTACAAGGCAGCTTGCCCGGGTGCTAAGGCGTCCGGCCGTCCTCCCGGTGCCCCTGTTCCTGCTGCGCCTTGTCTATGGTGAGGCTGCGAGTGTGCTTGCGGGATCATGGGAGGTTTATCCGGCAAGGCTGCTTGAGGCAGGTTTCAGGTTCAGGTATCCCGAAATCGCCGCCTCTCTTGAACACCTTCTGTAACCTGCGGTGAAGCCTTGCAGATCCCACCTTTCTGTCTCATGAATCATGATGACTTGCGCCGGCCCTTATCCTTGCCCTCAGGTTTCAATCTCTCCCTAATCTCTTTCAGCACCGCCTGTCCCCTGCGGACAGACTTGACTGACCAGTCGTCAAGAAGCTGCTCTTTTTCTTTCTGGCTTAGCTGCCAAACATGCGGCGGCATGGCGTCCACTTTGCGGCGCAGCACATAAAGCGATATGGCCACGGTTACCGAGATATTGAAGCTTTCCGTAAGGCCCTTCATGGGTATGTGAAAAAGTCCGTCACAGGCGCTGCGAAGCTCCTGGTGCAGCCCTTCCTTTTCCCTGCCAAAGACAAGGGCCACAGGGCATGAAAGTTTTATCTCGTCCACGGGCAGCGACGGATTGCCCTTGGAGGGCGGGTCGGCCCCAAGCAGCATATAACCCTTCTGCCTGAGGTGTGAAACGCATTCCTCTATTGATGTGTGCCGGTGAAAGGTGATCCACTGCTGCGAGCCTTTGGTTACTCCCTTGTTGGGGCTGAAGGGGTTTTCCACCTGCAATACATGGATATCCTGGATGCCGAATGCCTCGCATGAACGCACAACCGCACTGATGTTGTGGGGATGATAGATATCGTCAAGCACGACCGTAACGTAACGGGTGCGCTTTTCAAGCGCTGCTTCAAGTATCTCAATGCGTTTCCTGGTGAGAAACGGTTTGAGCAGGTGAAAATTACGTTCATCCGCCCGGGGCGTCTCACCTGTTACGCCAATGCCCGGCAGGGGTGCATCTTCCATATTCTTGTCAGTACCCGTCATTTACAGTACCGTCACGGCAAGTTCTTCAACCTGGTCAACCATCCGGTCGATCATGTCAAGGCCCTGACGCCAGAAGGAGGCGTCATGCAGGTCAATGCCAAACGGTTCAAGCAGACGGTAGGGTGTATCGCTGCCTCCTGCCGAGAGCAGGTCAATATAACGCCTGACAAACTCTTCCTTCCTCTCCTCCGGAGCTGTGGTGTACATGTTGTAGAGGGAGAGCACAAGCAGTTCGCCAAAGGCGTATGCATAAACATATCCTGGCGCGTGTATGAAATGGCTGATGTATGACCACCATACGCCATAGTCGCTGGTAAGCGTAACACTGTTTCCAAACATTGCCCGCTGGGTGTCAAGCCAGAGCTCTCCAAACTGTTCACTCGACAGCTCGCCCTTTTCACGCCGCCAGGTGTGAATGGCGTGCTCGAAGCGGTTCATTGCAATCTGCCTGAATACAGTGGCGAAAACAGATTCAACCTTTGACGCGGCAAGGCCAAGACGGGCGGATGGTGAGTCAATGCCTGACATAAGGTCCTGGAACACCAGCATTTCTCCAAATACAGATGCGGTTTCAGCCAGTGTCAGCGGGGTGTCGGAGTTGAGGTAGCCCCTGGAGGCGGCAAGCACCTGGTGTACGCCGTGGCCAAGTTCATGGGCCACTGTTTCGACATCCCGCAGGTTGCCGGTGTAATTCACCAGTACGTACGGATGGACCGATGGTGTTACCGGATGGGCGAACGCGCCACTTGTCTTTCCCGGTTTCACCGCGGCGTCTATCCAGTTTTCAGTGAAGAAATGTTCTGCCGTATCGGCCATGAGGGGAGAAAATTTACGGTAGGCCCTGAGCACAATCTCCTTGCACTGCTGCCATGATACTGTTTTTTCAGGCATGAAGGGAAGCGGGGCGTAGCGGTCATAGTCAAGGAGTTCATCCACCCCGAGCATTCTTTTTTTCAGCTCGTAGTACCGGGCAACAGTGGCGAAACGTGATGATACAGCCCCTGTCAGCGCATCAACGGTCTGGTCATCCAACTCGTTTGCAAGGTTCATGGAGCTTATCCATGAAGGATATGAGCGCAGCCGGTCCTCTATCATCTTGTCCGCAAGCACGGTGTTGAACGTATGGGTCAGGACATGGATATTATCTTCAAGGCCCTTTGTCATGGCGGCTGCGGCGGCCTTGCGCCTCTCCCTGTCAGGTGAGTAGAGTTCGGCAAGAATCTCTTCCTGGGTCTTTTGGTCAGGTCCGAATTTTTCGTGAGCCAGCACCTTTTCAAACAGGCCGTTCCAGCTTGAGCGGCGTACCGGGCCTAGTTCGGCAAGCAGTTCTTCTTCCTTGCGGCTGAGCAGGTAAGGCCGGTAGCGCCTTGCGGCCTCCAGGTAGTGGCGATACCTGTCCAGGGCGGAGGAGGAGAGCAGCTCTCGCGCCTGCCGGTCAGGCAGGGACGCCCATTCCAGCTCAAAAAAAACGACCTTTCTGCCGAGTTCGCTGGCAACTTCCCTGATTTTCTGGAGGAAAGCCCCTGCCTCAGGGCTGTTCACCGCCGTGGCGAAGTTGAGATAGGCGTATGCCGAAAGCTTGCCCGCGGTTTCATACATCTCCTCTATTTCCGCAACCGCCGAGGCAAGTTCCTCCGGGCCGAGTTCCGCCACCCGGTCTGAATACCGGGATGCAATTTTGTCCGCAAGAGCACGGCATTTTTCAATGTCCCGTTCTATTGCTGGACTGGCGATGGAGTCATAAAGGTCTGAAAGATCCCATGTAATTTCTTCTGCTCCGGCAACAGGTCCGGTCTTCCTTGTTTCCGTCATCTCGATTGTTTTCCGTGCTTGATTGTCTGAGGTTCGCATTCCACTGATTGCTCAATTTCAGGTGATTTTCTCTCCTGCCGGATGACATCCTGACTCGAGTCCGGGAAACCGGGCATCATTTGCCGTGACCGCATATCTCCCCTGCAACCTTCATGGAGTTGGCGATACAGTCATTCAGGCTGACTCCGCCTGCCCAGTTGCAGCGTATGTAAAGACCGGGCAGGCGGGCCAGCTGGCTGTCAAGGTCCTGCATTATCCGCATGTATCCAACATTGTACTGTGGGATGGCCCGTTCCCACCTGAATATCCTGGTAAAGTCAGGCATCTTTTTAATGCCCATAAGCTGCATGCATTCATTCAGCACCGTATCCACAAGCCTGTCATCCGGCAGCAGGGCAAGGCCTGCATTTCGTGCGCCGCCCGTCAGGCAGCGTATCAGATGATATCCTTCAGGCGCCCTGTTTTCAAATACGGATGAATCCCAAAGCGCTCCCAAAATCTTTCGCTTTTCGCATCCTGGCGCAAGAAATCCAAAGCCGTCCAGTTTCCCGGGTATGTCTTTTTTTCTGAAGCCAAGGGCCACAACCGCGATGGGGGGGTAGTATATCTGGCTTGCGCACCTGCTTATTTCAGGCGCTGTCTCCTGCATGATCCTTGCTGCCTCATGTGCAGGGCATGCAAGTACAAGGTGGGAGCCCCTGACGGTTTTTCCGTTATCAAGCGAGACCTCCCATCCGTCAGGCGTTTTCGCCGCGCCGGTTACCCTGACTCCTGTAATGAGTGAATCTCCAAGGGCATGGGCAAGCGTGTCAGCCATTTCACTCATGCCGTTTCTGAAAGAGGTCAGAACGCCGCCGGGCCCTGCGCCCGCGGGCCCCTTTTTGCCCTTGCTGGCGGCCTCCCTCTTCAGCCTGAACATGGCGCGGATGAGGCTTTTGTATGTGTGCTCCAGTTCATATATGCGCGGGAAACAGCTTCTCAGGGAGAGTTTTTCAGGGTCGCCTGCAAAGATACCCGATGACATTGGGTCAATAAGATAGCGGAAGGCCTCGTCACCCAGGCGCCTGCGCGCGAAATCGGCAAGGGATTCATCAATATCGGGATCGCCTTCAGGGACAAACGCCTCCCAAAGCACCCGCAGGGTGCCGGGAAGGGACAGGAGGTGTGATGCAAGGAATCCCCCTGGGGATTCAGGAAGGGGCTCCAGGCGTTTTCCCCTGACAATAAAACGTTTCCGCGCCGCATCGTTACTCCTCAGGGGAGAGAGGCCAAGCTCGGCGGCAAGTCCCAGTGTTGACGGTTTGTTGTCCAGTACGCCGTTAACACCCTTTTCGCACAGGAATCCATCCTCGCTGTGGGTGCACGCCTTGCCTCCGGCGGTGCGAGCCGCCTCTATGACTGTCACTTCATAGTCTGGCCGCTGTTTCCTTATATGCCATGCGGCTGACATGCCTGACATGCCGCCGCCTGCAACGATTACCCTTGCCATGTCAAAACCTGTTCCTGTTTTTTAGCGCAGCCCAAGCTGAGCGATTGTGAGATTTGCTGCATATCCGCGAAAGAGGGCTTTCCGCCATAGAAGGCTATGCGGGAAGACCGATGACAGGGGAGATGCATGAAGCTGGCTATCCCCGATGGTTGCAAAATTGGAAAGCTGTAATCGATCTAATTGCCAATGGTTTCATTGGAAAAAAATATTTCCAGATATTGAAATGCGCAACTCATGTGTAGTCTATTCTGGATCACGCTCTCCAAATGCATGAGAATTCGCCTCTTCCGGTCATTCCCTGCCTGGAGGCGGGGAGTTGTATGTAAATATCGTATCTCCGTACCGCCTGTCACGCTTGCCTGTCAGAACAAATCCACGTCATCTTCTGCTTCAAGGCCGGCCGGAGTTTCATCTTCCCTGCCCTGCTCCGGGAAATCCTTTAATCCCTCTTCGGTAAGGAGTTTTATCTTCTTTTCCGCCTGGTCAAGGAGGGATTCGCAGTGCCTGGCCAGGCTGATTCCCTTTTCGAATGCCTTGAGTGCATCTTCAAGGGGCATGTCACCCTGTTCAAGGGCGTTTACCACACCCTCCAGCTCCCTCAGGGCGGTCTCGAATTTTTTCTTTCTGCTCATTTGATGTGTCCTGATGACATTTTTTAGGGGTTGAAGTAGAAATTTGAAATTTGTCCCGCAAATGCATAGGGCCAGCCCTTGGGTCTTGCATAATCCGGACTCATCCTGGGGGCATGTTTTATCATCTCGGGGGCCTGGGGGCAACGGTATCTGCTGCCATGGTTCCGCATGCTGCGGGTTGCCGGACAATGGAAGCAAGGAATGCCGGACTCGCGTTTTCAGCCTCGTGTCCGCGGCTTACAGCAGGCAGTGAGATAGATGGTTTGCGCCCACCTGTTGAGAAGTTGCTGGCAATGCGTGAGAATCGGGAGCATGAGTTTACTGTATGTTAGGCTTCAATGTCATTAACTTAAAGGACAGGTTTGCAGGTTAAGTAATATGTATGGTGGAGCGCATATCCATCGCTCACCAGAATACCCTGCCAGGTGCTGATCAACTATTCAAAGGCGTTCCTGGAGGGTTTGGAATGAACCATGAAAGCGCAACAGCACCGCTATCCACAACCCTGAGCCAGTGGAGCTTGCCGCTCTGTTACCAGGGGGGCTCATCCAGGTGGTTGATGTCCCGGCTCTTGGCCTTGTCTTTGATCTCTTCATAATGGGGCTCCATGGCCGAGGAAACCCGGCAGATGATTTTCTGTTTTTGCCGGTACCCCTGTTAATATAAAAAAGACAGGGCAGTTCGACCTTTGTCCCTGTATGCCGGGATCTGCTGGTTGATAAAGTCCATGGTTTTACGGTCGATTTGCCGGCTGCGAATATGGTGTAGTTGTTCTGCCATGCGCGTTTATCCTTGATGAGAAACACGATAGCAGAAAGCGCTGAATGTCCACAGCTTAAAATTGACCCCCGGGATGACTTGCAGTTGAGAGGAGCGGATATGACCATTTATTTGACTTCATGCAAGAGACGCTGATAATCTTATAGTGAATAATTTTCACAAAGGAGGCTTATTATGAAATGGTCTATTTCCCCCCTGAAGGTACTGCTTTTTTATCTTTTTTTCCTTTTTTCCCTGCCATTTACAAGCCTTGCTGTGAACAGCATAAACGCCACGTTTGATGACACCCAAGCCTACACACACTATGTGCCTGCTCAATTCATCCCGGGGCAGGTGGTCCCTGCGGGTGTTAATTCCTCGGACAGGCCATACAAACTGCATGGAGATATAAACGCGTTTAAAGTGGAAAATAGTGGCACTGTGACCGGGGCAACCCTTGCAACCGGAAACTTCCTGCGAATTGTTGATATGGACGATTATGCAGCCTATGGCGCTTCCTTTGATTTTTATGACCGTTCCTATAATACCGGGTGTGTGAAGGTTTCGTGGGATGTGCTCTTTGAAGACTACGACTCCTTTGACTTCTATTACAGAAATGGCCATGCCGATGATCCCGCCCATCCTGCCAAGAGCAGCATAGCCGATATATATACTTCGGGCAAACTTATATATTTTAAGGCGCAAAATAGTGTTATATTAAAATATCCATATGAGACAAACAAACTCATGCATTTCGACACCTATCTCGATCTTGACAACAATCGTTGGGCAGTGGTGTTAAATGGAATGGTTCTGTTTAACGATGCAGATATCATGGATGCCCCCTTTGGATCCTTCATTACTGGATACGGGAACGACCAGGGTTATATGGATGGCGCAATGCAGGTTGACAATATCGAGATGGTACCGATGGATGGTTGCAGATGGCCTGAAATCAGATCTGATTGCAATATTCAGGTGCCTGACCCTGTCCTCGTTTTGGCCGGTACGGAAGACTACGCTACAACCAGTGGTAATTTCACACGATACAGGCTCTATGTAAAAAACTGGGCCAGTATCCCTTCGGATCTATTCACCGCCGCGCCAAACCTTCCTCCATGTGGCAGCAATGTGAATTCAAGCAGGACATGGGTGGATATCCTGGACGGGAATGGAGATGTAATCTATGGTTTCTGTGCGTTGGGAACCAATGACGGACTAACCAAGATATGGTTTGCAAGAAAGAAAGGTGAGGCGCCACCAGCCCAGGTAAAAATAAGGCTCCACGACAGGTTGTGCGACTCATATTATGAGTCAAACCTGATTGACATAAATCAGGATAATATTTGTCCGGATATGCCCGCGCCAGAAGTGGAATTTGTTGGGGTACAAGGGATATCGTTTTTTGGTGAGGAATATGAAAAATACAGACTTTCCATAACCAACTGGGCCGACTATCCGGAATCCCTCTTTGTTACATCTTCAAGCCTCCCCAGGTGTTTGCTGGGTGAAGGATCGCGTACCCTCGTCAAGGTTTACGATGAAAACGGGAATACACTGAAAGAAGATTGCGGCATTGTGGATCCGGCGGAGCTTGCTGACATAGTGGTGCCAGTCCATAATATAGTGTCCCAGCCGGCTTATATGAAGGTGGTGCTGGAGGACAGGATATGCGGACAGCTTGTTGAGTCTTCATTGGTGTCGCTCAATAACGCAAGCCTCCACAGGCTTCAAATTTCAATCAGCGGGTCCGGGAGGGTCGCCTCCACGGATGGCAATTATGTGTGTGACAGTTCCAATATGACCGCGACGGCACTATGCAGCTTTGAGGTGCCCGCAGGGGCCAGCTTAACTCTCGAGGCGATTCCCATAAACGGGTCAAGCTACTCCAGTTCATTTTTGGGATGGAATGGGGCGTGCTCAGGCGGAGGAAATTGCACGTTAAGCATGGGGGCTAATGCCACAGTTGAGGCAAAATTTGGCGCACTTGATATCCCGGCCCTGATGATGCTGGGGCCTCCCGAGGGCATTCACACCTATTCCTACTCTCCCACGGAAGAGCCCGTGCTGTCTTCGACCCCAGGTGAATGCAAGCCCTTTGCTGTTGGTGACATAACAGGTGGGACCTTGGCGCTCAAGGTGGGACTGCCGCCCTTCAGCGGGCCTGTGGACATTTATCTGGGATACCAGGCAATGGCGGTTAATCCCTTTGAGATATACCTGATAGTTCCGCAGACGCCCATTGGTTACACCAGTGCCCCGCTGTCAAGCACCGGGATAAAGGCCTGGGCCCAGGCCCGGGTAGAGCCCCTGTTCCAGAGCTTTTACGGTGAGATACCAGTTAGCGCGCTTCCCGCAGGCACTTATGTCCTCTATACACTTGTGACCCCGGCCGGAGACCTGAGCAGCTACTACCTGTGGACCACTACGTTTAATCTTCCTTGACAGGCAGTGCTGAAAAATAAAAAAGAGGTGGCTCGCCGCGTGCTGTGAGCCGCCTCTTTTTTGTGGAGAGCGTAAGGCAGGGCGCAAAATGGCTTGCGCCCTGTCGGGTTGGTTAAAGCGGCCTGTTCTTCAGGCAGGTGCAGTACCACGTCTTTCCGATTCCCTGGCCTGTCTGATGAAAGAGAAGATAGCTCCAGGCCTCCTTGAGAAAAAGCCCCTTGTAGTCTGGAAGCCACCATGTGCGCAATATCCTCTTCTTGCACTCAAATTCAGTGCCACTGGCCTTGACTGCTTTGTCAGCAATCACGGCAGCAGCGGTTTTTTCCCACCCCTCGGGTAGCGTATAGGTCACATTCTTGTCCCTGAGGTACCAGGTCAGGACCCATGTGGCGTCTCCGGTAATGAATATCTGCCCCTCTGACTCATCCATATTTTCAAGCAACCTGGCCGTCTGTTTTGGCCCCTCGGCAGTGGCCATGTATTTCAACAGATGAGGTGAAGAAGGCGGGGAAACAAAACAGAGGTATGCGCTTTCCCTTGCGCTCCATGCCATCAGGAGCACCAGCAGGCCTATGAGAAGTCCCTCATTCAGCCGTCTTGCGTCCATGAGTTTCTGGAAGAATCTTCCTGCAAGAAGTGTCATTGGCAACAGCGGGTGCATCAGGAGCCAGGGCACCTTTTCCTGGGCAAAGCTGTAGACCGTAAAAGATGCCAGGGTGTAAAAGGCCAGAAATACATCCAGTGCGCCGCCCTTTTTGGCTGAGTAGTAAAGGAGGGCCGGAAGCGCCAGGAATATAAC
>JALVQQ010000193.1 GCA_027025395.1 Deltaproteobacteria bacterium
GTCAGGCACAGGGTGTGTGCTATTTCGCCTTCACGCCACGGCCAAGGTACTCTGCCACATCAAGTATGGCCCGCACATAGGGCTTGCTGTGATTATAGTGATAGATGACCTTTTCCCGGGCCTTTCTGTCAAGGCCGGGTTTCCAGCCGTAAAACCTGAGATAACGCGCCATGCTGGCGCAGGCATCCGGTTTCTGGAAGAGATCCACCCTGCCGTCCTGGTCAAAATCCACCCCGAACCTCAGTGCATTGGAGGGCATGAACTGGCACAGCCCTATGGCTCCGAATATTGAACCCTTGAGTGTAAAAATATCCAGCTCGTTGTCACGGCAGTAACGAAAGAGCGCCCTGAGCTCCCTGTAGGCCCAGTCCGATTTCTTCTCAAGCTTTTTCCTGGCCGTTTCCGCCATGGCACCGTGCAGGTAGCGCTGCGGAAGCCATTTTTTGACAGCTGTCCAGTCGGAGCCCAGGGCCATGCTGGACAGAATATTCACCGCAGGCCCGGCGCCAAGATAGCGGCCAAGATCGGTCTCAACAAGGAGTATGGCCACCTCAAGCTCTCCAGGCACGCCGAAGCGTTTCTGAACTTCACGGAAAAGCTCCCTGTTCTCAGCGAGATACCTGCCGGCCCTGCTCAGTCTTTCAGGCTTCAAAAACTTGCCGTAATCAAGCTTGTACTCATTATGAGTCACCTTGCGCGGCATGACCCTGGGATTGAACCTAACGGAGGGAGAGCTGAACACCGCTATTACAAATCCCGCATCCTCGCCGTCGCGTACCAGTCGCCTGGCCAGGGGCAGCCATACAGGGGGAACCCTGCCGGCCAGAGACGACGCCGCACCGGAGGAACCGGCTTCGGCCAGTGATGACGCCTCAACTGATTCCTGCGGCGGGAGCAGGGGCTGAAAGGCAACCAGCAACAGTGCGGACAGAACCCCAGCCGACAAGCCTGCCAATGATTTCATCCTGACGCGCGCTCCTAATCCTGGAATACCCTGCCAAGCCCGCCAAGGATCGATCCTTCTCCCTGGGTGCTGTAGCCGGCGTTATTTTGCGGCGCAGCCTCATGAAGCCTGCCGGCAAGCCTGGAAAATGGCAGGGACTGGAGCCACACATGACCCGGCCCGCGCAGCCTGGCAAAAAAGAAGCCTTCTCCGCCAAACACGGCGGATTTCACATCCCCCACAAACTCCACATCGTACTCCACCGAACTGGTAAGAGCCACAAGGCAGCCCGTGTCAACCCGCAGGCTCTCACCAGCGGCAAGCTCCCTCTCTACAATGGTTCCTCCTGCGTGGACAAAAGTGAGCCCGTCTCCTTCGAGCTTCTGCATTATGAAGCCCTCACCGCCAAAAAGACCGACCCCTATCTTTTTCTGAAATGCCACGCCTATGGAAACACCCTTTGCGGCACACAAGAAGGCATCCTTCTGGCATATAATCCGGTTGCCGTAATTTTTCAGTTCCAGGGGTATAATCTTTCCCGGATACGGGGCACTGAATGCCACCCTGCCCTTTCCCTGACCGGTATGGGTAAATATTGTACAGAAAAGGCTCTCACCTGTGATGAGGCGTTTTCCCGCCCCGAGGAGCTTGTCAAAAAGGCCTCCCTGCTGGGACTGATCGCTACCATCCCCGAACACCGTCTGCATCTCTATGCCGTCGGTCATGTACATCATTGCGCCGGCCTCGGCAACCGCACTCTCTCCTGGATCAAGCTCGATTTCAACAAACTGCATCTCGTGGCCGATTATTTCATAATCTATTTCATGCGCCTGTGATACCGATGCGGTTGGCGGTGGAGGAGCAGCGGCGGGCTGGGCACCACCTGCCGAAAATTCCGGCACCTGTGACAGAGGCATCCAGTCCTGCATGCCATCCCGCCAGACCAGCGTATCCATTGAAATGCCGCCATTTGAAAGCTGCTGTCTTATGTTTTCTTCAGGATATGGCCCGTGGGATTGACCATTTACCGCAATATACCAGTTGTTCATCTGTGCCTCCTGTCCAAATATTATTGTTTCACAACTCAAGCAGCACGACACCTGCTGCCATAAATCAAGCAAAAATGACGACTCTTGCACATTTCTTTAAACAATTACCGGGGGTTCTAAAATTGATCGCCAGCATTGTCAAGTAAGCTATCATGACACCTCCAGACCCTGTAACTGTCCGATATACTTGAAATCAAGACTGTTTTCTCATATCCCGGATTAGGCGGTTCCCGAAATTCTGACAGCTTGCCATCTTGCCATGGTGAATTCGGCAAAAAACAGAAACGAGAAAATTGCCAGCCTGTCCCGAACATCATATTACTATCAACCCCTTGGTGAATCAGCAATGAACCTCGTTTTGAAGCGTCTGACAAACGAACAATATCTTGAACACCGGGGCCAAATGGCCCGCCATATACGCCATGCGGGTCATCATATGGGCTTGTGGCGCATTGTCCGCCTGAAGCGGCCCGCCCCACCTTGTCCCGTCTTCTCTTCAGACACGACTCTTCAGGAAAATACAACAGCCATTTTGACACAGGAGAAGCAATGGGGAAGGCAGCCACCGGGAATGCTTTGCCATAAATATGCATGTGCTAACCTGTGTTCATCCAGGCATCCTTTCCAGGCTGCCCGTAATCTGATTAGCTTAACTGCCTTAAAAGCCTAAGAACCTCATCAAGCAGGGGAGCTGTTTCTTGTGCATATACAGCAAACATATCGCCCTTGTCCCCCTTCTTGCCTGCTTCCTCAATATTGTACACGCTGGCATGGAGCCTCTTGTGAACATCCACAAGCTGTCTGAACACCGGCCCCTGCGTCAGAACATGCCTTTCACTTTCAAGTGATGCGAGCCATTTACCCAAATCGCAGTTTGAGGCTTCCCTTTCCACTGACGGAGACCTGCCGTCAAGTATATCAGTCAGCAGGAGGCTTCTCCAGTTCAGGTGTTTCATTCTCATTGCCTCCACGACTACATCTCGCCCCGCCCTTTGTATGGTGGCCTGCAGCACTGAATCATCCACCAGGAAGCTGCCTGAAACAAGCTGAATGGTATCTGACATCTCGTGCATGACTCTGTTCACCAGTATAATATCACCGGCAACTTTTTTGAAATTCCGGGTCTGATTTGCAAGCTGGCCAGCCATGCTGTCAACCTCTTTGACTGCGTCAGAGGCGCTCTCAATGTTACTGCTTACTTCACCCAAGGTAGCAGTCTGCTCTTCCACCGCGCTGGCAATTGTCTGGATGTGGTCATTAACATTGTTAACCTTTTCCGAAATCCCGGCCATGCTCATTACAGCCTGCCTGGTGCCGTTCTGTATCGTCTCAATGGTCTTTGTAATATCACCAGTCGCCTCGGCCGTCTGTTTTGCAAGTTCCTTTACCTCATTCGCAACCACCGCAAAGCCCTTGCCGGCCGCTCCTGCCCTAGCAGCCTCAATTGTGGCGTTCAGTGCTAACAGATTGGTCTGCTCGGCGATGGCGCTGATAACCGAGATCACGCTGTCTATTTCACGCACATTTTCTCCAAGCTGGTTAATCACTTCACTGGCATCAGAGGCGTCTGCGGCCGTTTCTCCTGTTATTACGACAGTTCCTGCCACGCTCTCAGATATCTCCTGGGCTGCAATATTAAGCTGCTTGACGGATTCGGTCACGGTAATAAGATTTTCAGAGGCATTGTTCGCTGATTCAGCCATAGAGGCTGACATGCCTGTTATTATTTCAGCCTCGCGCCCGGTCTCATTTTCAACTTCCTGCAGTATGGCGCTTCCCCCCTTTACAAGGCCGGACTGGGATTTCAGGGTTACAACAGTGCTGCCGATACTGACAATTATATCATCTCCATATGAGCCTATTTTTCGCAGTTCAGGTGTTGCGTATCTGCTTATCTCAAACGGTGTGTCTATCCTCTTGGAAGCGAATTTTTCAAAGGCATGGTTTGCCTTTGCAAGTGGCCCTGTTACAAAATACCGGTTGGAAACCCAGATAATAGCTGTCAAAATTACGAGGAAAATACCTACTACCACGGTATACATGATAACCTGCCTGGTTATTATGGAACTGACGAATTCACGGGATTTTACTGTAAGGAACACTGCATCAACCTGGTCACCATATCCGATGATGCGTTTGGTAATCAGGATCTCCCCCCGGTTTTTTATTGTCAGGTCCTCATTGTAGGCCCTGTCAAGAAGTTGTTGAATATTCGGGATGTTGCCTTCAATATCCTTACGCACACCCCAATTAAAAAAGCGCAAGTACCTGCCTTCCCTTCTGAAATCAGCGCCTGATATACCCTTGCTCAACACGTCTGATCTTGTATAAAGAGATACAGAATCAACATCCTTGAAGGCGGTAATGAATTCCCTGATTACTGATCTAAGGGTTGCAAAGACCTC
>JALVQQ010000194.1 GCA_027025395.1 Deltaproteobacteria bacterium
CAGGCGAAGGGCGGCCAAAGAGAGGGAAATGCTCAGGCAGAAATTAGGCCCCCTTCAAAAACGGCTTCAAAACGCCGAGGCGGAGGTTCAGGCCCTTGAAGAGAGACGGGAGGAACTTGAAACCCTGCTTGCCGACCCGGCTGTACATTCTGACGGCGAGAGGATGAAAGAACTTAACAGCCAGTACAGAAATGTCCTGGAAGAGCTTGATAAAATGTACCTTGTATGGGAAGAGGCAGAGGCTGAATATTCCACTGCGGCAGAGCTGTTAAAATCTTCTTGACAGTCGCTTTTACACACTATATACCAGTAGAGGATGGTTGATACCCAACATGTAGTGGTCAATCGACTAAATCCACCAGAACCCCGGCAAAACGAAAGCGGCCCGCCAGGTGCTGCTGCCAGGATTGCCCGGGGCTTGTCAAAATATCTGCTTTCTCAAATTTTCATCAACGAAAAAGGTAAACAAACCAATGCTGAATGGTAATACTTCAACCCAAAATGTGTCTCCGTTTGTGGATGAAAACGGTCTTCCCAGAACCTCGCTCAACCTGAGCAGCAATGCCCTTGTTGTGCTTGCCCGGCGCTATCTCCGCAAGGACGATGAAGGCAGGGTAATGGAAACGCCTGAAGAGATGTTCAGGAGAGTGGCGTCCACAATAGCAACGGCGGACAAGGCGTACGACCCGTCCGCAGATACAGAGGCCCTGGAAGAGACCTTTTATGAGCTGATAACCTCTCTGAAGTTCATGCCGAACTCTCCTACCCTGATGAATGCCGGACGTGAACTCGGCCAGCTTTCCGCCTGTTTCGTGCTGCCCATCGAGGACTCCATTGAAAGCATCTTCGAGGCGGTAAAGCATACAGCCATGATACACAAGAGCGGCGGGGGCACGGGCTTTTCATTCTCCCGCATACGTCCCGAGGGGGACAGGGTAAAATCGACACACGGCGTGGCGAGCGGCCCCATCTCCTTCATGACCATATTCGACGTGGCCACCGAGACCATAAAGCAGGGCGGCACCAGGCGCGGTGCGAACATGGGAATACTCCGCATTGACCACCCTGACATTATCAAGTTCATCACTGCCAAAAGGGAGATGGAAAACCTCAACAATTTCAACATATCCGTGGCCCTTACTGAAAAATTCATGGAGGCTGTGGAAAACGACAAGGAGTACTCCCTGATATCTCCCCGCACGGGCAGGGAGGTCAAGCGGCTGTCAGCCTCATCTGTTTTCGAGCTTATTGTTGAATCGGCATGGGGCAGCGGTGAGCCTGGCATCATCTTTCTTGACAGGATCAACCGCTCAAATCCCACTCCGGAACTCGGGGAAATTGAAAGCACCAATCCCTGTGGCGAGCAGCCCCTGCTTCCCTATGAATCCTGCAACCTGGGCTCACTGAACCTGGGACTGATGGTCAAGGCCGACGGCACTGTAAATTATGATGAACTCAGGCGCACGGTGCATCTTGCGGTCCACTTTCTTGACAACGTGATTGACATCAACAAGTTTCCGCTTCCTGAAATAGCCGAAATGACCAGGCGCACCAGGAAAATAGGTCTTGGCGTAATGGGCTTTGCAGACATGCTCATAAAGATGGGCGTGCCGTACAACTCGCCTGAGGCAGAAACCGTTGCCGAAGATGTCATGGGCTTCATAAACAGAGAAGCCAGGGCCGCATCGGTCAAACTTGCTGAACAGCGCGGCAACTTCCCTGCCTACCCCGGCAGCATCCACGACACCCCGCAAACGCCTCTTATGCGGAACGCCACGGTCACCACTATCGCCCCCACGGGCACCATCAGCATCATTGCCGGCGCCTCAAGCGGCATCGAACCGCTGTTTGCCGTGAGCTACATCAGGAAGGTGCTCGACGGCACGGAACTGGTAGAGGCGCATCCACTCTTTGTCAGGATGATGAAGGAGGCCGGCTGCCACTCTGAGGAACTCATGGAGAAGATAGCACACACCGGCTCTGTTGCCTCATTTGCCCAGGTGCCGGATCACATAAAGAAAATCTTCATAACCTCAATGGACGTTTCCCCCACTGCCCATATCGCCATTCAGGCGGCATTCCAGCGGCACACGGACAATGCGGTTTCAAAAACCGTCAATTTCCCTGAAGAAGCCACCAAGTCAGACATACGGCAGGCATACATGCTTGCCTGGAAACAGGGCCTGAAGGGCCTTACCATTTACCGCTATGGAAGCCGCCCGGTACAGGTGCTGAATCTCAAGAAGAAGGCCAAAAAGGACAGCGAAGCCCAGGCCGCTGGTTCTTCCAGCGCATCCAGTCCGGCAGCAACGGCGACCAACGGCAAGATAGCGCCGCGCCCCAGGCCCCCGCGCACCTTCGGCATAACCGAAAGGGTACGAACAGGCTGCGGCAATCTCTATGTCACCGTAAACAAGGACGACAAGGATATCTGCGAAGTTTTCACCCAGATGGGAAAGGCAGGCGGATGCGCCGCCTGTCAGATAGAGGCGGAGAGCAGGCTCATATCCCTTGCCCTGCGGTCAGGCATAAGCCCAAAGGTAATCATAAAACAGCTTTCAGGCATTCGGTGTCCCAATCCCTCATGGCAGGATGGAGACCAGATACTCTCCTGCCCGGATGCGGTGGCAAGGGTACTCGGACGCATTGGAAACGTCGAGATCAAGGCGGATGGCGATGAGGTAATGAGCTGCCCTGAATGCGGCGCCGTGCTTGAGCCGGAAGAGGGATGCCTGCTCTGCAGGTCGTGCGGCTTTTCAAAGTGCAACTGATTAACCATCTGTTTACCATCTGCCGGGCAATCCTGGACGGTTGTCAGTTCAGCAATGCCCGGGCCATGCGGCTGGGCCTCCTGTGGACCTGCGCGGCATTTGCAGCAGCGGCCCTGCATGGTTGCAAGCACGCACAGGCAGGGGCACTGCCTCCCGCAAAGGCATGCCTTGACGCGCGGAAGGCCCAAAAATCAGACAACGCCGCGTCAGAAGGCATATCCGCATCTTCCCCAAAACGGGCCGTGCTGCATATCCGCATAACCGGCATAACTGAAAAAAGAGGGGTCATACGGCTTGCCCTCTACGATTCGGAGCAGGGTTACGACTCAAGAAAGGGCGCGTGCAGGTCCAGGGTGATACCTGTTGAACACGACACCGAAGAGACAAGCTTCCGGCACCTGCATCCTGGATGGTATGCGGTGATGATGTATCATGACAAAAACAACAACAATGAATGTGACAGGGTCCTGGGGCTTCCCGGCGAGCCGTTTGGCATTTCAAACAACGTCCGGCCCGGCATTACCGGCGCTCCCCCCTTTGAAAAGGCCAGGTTCCATCTTGGGCCAGGCGAGGAGCTGTCAATTGAGATCAGACTTGAATCCCTGCTCTGAAAAATGATCAGGAAACCGGCGGCACTTGTGATATTCCTGCCGCCCTTTGCAGCAGGCCTGCTCCTTGCGCGTTTTTTCAGGGAACAGGCCTTTTGTCTTGGCATTTTGCCCTGGCTGGCTCTCCTTGCCGCGGGAGTATTTTTCATGGCCGTGCCGCTGTTTTCCGGTCGTTCCGGCCCCGGCATGGCGGGCGGCTGGACAGGTCCTGGCAGGCCATGCAAAAGACGGGGCGCAACATCCCTCCTGGCCCTGGCCTCCATCGCCCTGTTTTCAGCCGGAGCGCTTCACATGCACCTTTCAATTATGCGCCTTTCAGCTCAATCCGTTCTGCTCACCCGCCTTGCCCAAACCGGCGAAAGGCACATAATAAGCGCCGTTGTCATCTCGGCTCCCTTGCTGAAAAAAGGAAAGCTCAGGTTCATTGCTGCTCCATTCAGGCTTCATGAACCCGCAGGCAACCGGAGTCTTTCAGGAAGGCTTGCCGTCTCGGTAAAATCATGGCACGAGGCAGAGACGCCGCCTCCCGGCTCTGTTGTAAGGTTCAGGGCCCGCCTTAGGCAGGTGGAAAATTTCAACACGCCTGGAACCTTTGACTATGTAAACTGGTGGGCGCTCAGGAATATCCTGGTAAAGGCCCATGTCCCCGGCCCACTTGCAATCATTACGGAAAAGACAACGACAGGGCAGTTCCTGACGGTTCCGGAGCGCATTCTCATATCTGTTGAAAAGATGCGCTGGCTCCTGATGGGCTTTTTGCGGAACGGGTTTGCAGATGACCAGTCCAGGGCCGTTGCAGCGGCCCTGCTGTTTGGAGACGGAACCGGCCTTTCAGAAGGATTGCGGCGGGATTTTGCAGCCGCTGGGGCAGGTCACCTCCTTGCGGTATCGGGCCTTCACATGGCCATGGCGGCCTTTATCCTATATACCCTTTCCAGGTGGCTGATGGGACTGAACCAGTGGCTTCTCTTCCGTATCAACACCCGAAAGGCATCACTATTCATTTCAATGCCGGGCGTGATTTTATATGCGGCCCTGGCCGGATTCAGCCCCTCCGCCACCCGTGCCGCCGTGATGATACTGATATTTTCATGCGCGTTTCTCCTTGACAGGCCGCACGACCCCTTGAACAGCCTGGCCGCGGCAGCCTGGATTCTGTTGGGCATCTCTCCTCTTTACCTGTTTGACACTGCATTTCAGTTTTCCTTCTGTGCCGTGTGTTTTCTTATCCTTTTTGCAAAAATATTCAGGCACAGGCCTGCCGGACAGGGAGTGTGGAAGCGCCTGAAATGTTACATGCTCGACGCAGCCGCGGCCACTGCAACAGCCATTGCCGCAACCACCCCTCTTGCCGCATGGCATTTCCAGAGGATATCAGTCGCAGGCCCGATACTGAACCTGCTCCTTGTTCCAGCCACCTGCTTTATAATACTCCCGCTGCTGCTGGCCGGCCTTCTGGCCGCGCCAATATCACAGGCAGCGGCGCATCTCCTCTGGGCACCGGCTGCTTTCTTCATTCACAAGATGGTGGATATTGTCCACTTTACCGCCAGCCTTCCCTGGTCATGGCACTGGATTTCACGCCCGGCCATCTGGCAGCTGACGGCGTTCTGGCTTGGCCTCCTTGCCGTTGCCACAGCCCTGTCTGAAAAAACATCACCTGGCATACGCAACAAGGCCGCCATGCTTGCAATAATACTCTTCCTGGCTGTTCCCGCGGGCTATCTCGCCAGGAAATTCGTCATGGAGAGCCGCAGGGATATGGTATTTCACCTTCTGGATGTCGGACAGGGCACGTCCCAGGTAATCGAGCTTCCTGAAGGCAGGGTCATGGTGATGGATACCGGAGGCATGGCCGGAGACTTTGACACCGGAGCCAGGATTGTAGGGCCATTCCTGAGGACCCTTGGTTATACAAGAATCGACATACTTGCCGCATCACACCCGGAAACCGACCATATCGGGGGCATGGCATCAGTGGTGAGGGATTTTGCTCCCGGGGAATTCTGGAGCAACAGTGACCGGAATCCGGGGAACCCGGCATGGGAGCGGCTCATGCAGGCGCTGAAGGAGGCGGGGACAAGGCAAACAAACTTCAATCGCGGCCACTGCATCAGAAAGGCCGGCACACAATTCAGGATTTACACCGCAAGCAACTGCAGCGCGGCCAGGAGCAGAAACGCCAGATCGCTTGCAATCAGGGCAGCGGGAGCGCATTTTTCCGTGCTGCTTACCGGTGACATTGACCAGAAACGTGAAGCATGCCTTGTAAAAAACGGCCTTGGACACAGTGACATACTGGTTGTTCCGCATCACGGCAGCCGTTCATCAAGCTCTCCAGACTTTATCAACGCCGTAAACCCCGAAATTGCCCTTGTCTCCGCAGGCAGAAAAAACCGGCTCGGTCTTCCCGCGCCTCAAGTTCTTGAACATTATCAAAAAAGGGGGATAAGGGTGTTCCGTACCGACATGGACGGCACAGTTACTGTAACCTGTGATCCTGACCGGGCAAGTGGACTTGCAATCACTACGTTTAAGGCGCGTCCGCTTTAGCCGCGCGAGGAATGCCATTCATGCGCCGGAGCATGCCTTCACAAAGATAATTTCATATGACGCAGTGACCCTGCCTGTCCTCTCCATGTAATTTTTTTCCACCATTTCCATCTGGCCCCGGGTAGTAAACAGCGGCCGGCCTCCCCCCGGAGCCACACCGGTTGCCTTGAGCGCCCTGAGCATGGATCTGAAATCCTTATACGTCCGCGCCATGGTGCGCTTGACAAACTCCACCCTTTGGAAAGAGCCTCTGAACAGTTCTCTTATCTCATCATAATCAGGAAAGCGCTCCGCGGGAATCGAGGCCTCCGGAGCAAGTTCCGCCCTTATTGCCTCCGCCAGCCCGGACAGTGTCCGGCTGCCAAACATACTCAGCACCACCTGGCCGCCTGGCCTAAGCACCCCCCTGATATTTGCAAGAGCCCCCTCCAGATCGTCAAGCCACTGCAACACGCCGTTAGAGGTGACAAGATCAAACAGTGGAGCCGATGGCAGGGGGAGCAGCTCCGCATCGGCATTCATGAAATGCACCCTGTCCGCGCCAGCAAATTTGCAGGCTGCACGCCTTGCCATGGGAAACGAGACATCAAGAGAAAAAATACGGGCATCCGGCAGCACATCAGCTATACAGGCAGTAAAATTGCCGGTTCCGCAACCTATCTCCAGCACGGTTTCGACATTAGCCGCACCTGCCACAATCTCTTTCAGATAATCGGCGCTCCTGCGCTGAATATATGCATAATCATCATAGGTTGATGCGGCCCGTGAAAATGATTTCCTGATGCGATTTTTCCTGTTTGCCGCCATGAAACCTGTTTATTCAAGCTGCTCCTCAAGCAGTGCTTTGAAATTACAGTGCAAAAAGGGCAGATGCCCCGCTCCCTTTATCACAATCAGACGCCCGCCATGTCCGCATGGTGTCTGGGCAAGAGGCGCTATTATATCACGGGAGCCGTGAAAACAGATGGTTCTGACCGATGCAAGAACCGATTTTTCAAATTTTGTACCGGATATGAAATCGATGCCCCTTGCAAGCAGATGGGGTGTCCACTGCACAAGGGTTTTCTGCTGAAGCCTGCTGACAAACCAGTTGAAATCATCCTTCTGGCCGGTAAAACACATTCTGTGAAACCTTTCACACATGCCCCGCCAGTCATGGGCAAGTTCAGCCTTGACCCTGGCGGCTTCAATGGCCGGAAATTGCTCCATCACAGAGACAAGTACAAGCTGTTCCGCAAGGCCCGGATGCCTCGCGGCGATCAGCGAGGCGCAGGTGGCTCCGAGTGACCAGCCAAGGATGGTGATATGGCGGATTTCATGCTCCGAGCATGCCGCGGCAACATCATCTGCAATATCTGATACCACCGGGCTGTCCGGAACAATATAGTTAAAGGGCAGATCAAGCGTTGAAAAAATTGACGCAGTAAAACTCCATCCGGGCAATAGCAGCAGCCATTTGTCATGATTTCTGTGGTTGAATTCGAATTTCACTCACCGCACCCCATGCGGACATGACAACAAGCCTCAACAAGGCAGAAAACATCAGCAGCAGACATTATCACAGCCTATGCATCTCATGAGTTCATACCCCTGCCAGCCCGGACAATGCAACAACGACACACATCCACCCCCTGTAAACTACTTTCTTTTCCACATTGGCTCCATGGGGCTTTACGATTTCAAGAGCCGTATTCAACGCCCCCTCCTTGAATCCGGAAAGCACCAGCCTTCCATTCCTTTCAAGGACAGTGGCGACAGATGGCATAAGGCGCACAAGAACTGAAAGCGTAAGGTTGGCAAGGCAGAGATCATAGCGTTCCTCCCTGGCATGAAACTCCTCGGAGGAAAACACCCTGAACCTGTCCGTAACGCCGTTTGCCCGGGCATTTAGCCTGGCCATGTGAATGGCCTCCTCGTCAACATCAACGGCAGCAACGACGGCAGCCCCCATCCTGGCCGCAACAAGCCCCAGGACGCCCGTACCCGTGCCCATGTCAAGGACCCTGGTCTTTTCATTTAGCAACCCTCTGTTCCGGAGCCATTCAAGGGCCATGATACATGCGGCCGTACTGGGATGGGCGCCTGATCCAAACGCCCAGCCAGGATCTATAATTACATCAATGAAGGCGTCCTCCCCCTCACCACTGCCTGCGCCGAGCTCCGCGCAGTCTGGAGGAACAAGCCTTATTCCAGGGGTTACATGAACGATCTCCCGCCTGATAATCGGAGCATCGGTATCAAGTGCGCCGGATGTGCGGAAACGAAAGGTTGCCTCTTCATCGCTTCCACAATCGTGTGTGGTATCTGGAAACGGAACAGACGGCCCGGGACCGCCGGAATCAGCCAGAGCGGCCCTGGCCCCCTCGATGATTTCCCCGAATTTCTCTATAAGGCAGTCCCATTCTTCCTCTGAAGCGCGGTTTTCAAGGGTGAGCTCGAGGATCCGTCCACTGCGCCGGGGCCTGGAGACCGGAAACCAGCCGGCCTGCTTCAGGGACTCCAGGCCGCAAAGATACTCAAGCAATTCCCTGCTTCCGCGCACATCCGCGGCGAGAGCCGGGGTACGGTTCTTCATGGACTATATGGTCTCTTTCCAGTTTTCGTCTTCATTCTCAAACATTATGTTATTGCGCCGTGCAAACTGCCCTGTTTCCTTCTCCAGCAAATCCAGCTCCCCCCGGGCATCATCGTACTGGCCGAGGACAATGGCGTTTTTTATATCTCCCCATTTAAGAAACAGGATATTGAGTTTTTCAGCAGCTTCACTCCCTTCGGCAACATGACTTCTCATGGCTTCAAGACGTTTTAACAGAGCATTCAGACGTTTCAAAAGGGCCTTTTCCCTGGCTGTCCTGTTCTTGTCAGCCTCAGCCGCCGCCTTATGCGCAATTTCAGCGGCCTTGCGCGCCAGATAGTCGGCCTTTTTAAAGGATTTTTTCAAGGCATAGCGCTTTGCAAGGCTGAAGAGATCGGCCGCCTCCTGGTAAAGCGCCGGCGCGAATTCCTGGGCGTCCTGTATAACAGCCTCCTGAAGCGCCGCCTCGGCCTTGTCTCTGCTGTCACGCCACTTGGCCAGCGCCTTGGCGCCTGGCGTCTTTTCCTTTATCCGTTCAAGTTCCGCGCGAATTTCACTGCGGAGTTCATCCGGGGAAGGAATGGAAAAGGCTGAAATCAAAGGGGAATGAAAAAAGAAAAATACCTGGATTGCCAGCGCCACCAGACTAATACGGGGCCGAGGACAAAGCCTCGCTACACTGCCGGCAACCCGTCCCGGCGGCCGTTTCCCTGAATCAGGTTCCATCATGCGCAAACGCTAAACCTCGTGGACATTCCAGTGCTCATCAACGTAAAGCCCCACTAGCTCCACATTCCTGAAATGCCTTTTAAGCAGCTCAAGACACTGCATAATCTGCTCTTTCTGTCTCTCCATGCCTGCGGGATTGCCAGCACAGTCAAAATGGCCCACTACTGCTATTCCCCGTGAACCGTGCCTTTCAACAGATATGCCTGCCCGCCTCAAAATTGATTTTACAAGGATAACATCACTGTTGTCAGCAAGGATGGCGCAAGGCCCGGGTTCTGTTACGGTATCAACATAATCGACGCCGAACCTCTTGCAGAGATATCTGTTTACCGGAAGCTGAACACGCCCGTCCATGCAGGTAATGGCGGTACAAAAAGACATTATGTCCAGGCCTCCTACATTATGTTTGCAAGTATGTGATCCCGTATCCACTTCATGTCCCACCACTCCACGGGATTAACAAAAAAACCGTTGATCATCATGCCGTAATGCAGATGGTCTCCACCTGCCAGGCCGGTCATGCCGGTAAGACCGATTACCTGCCCCCGCTCAACCGCATCGCCCACGCTTACATCAATCCGGCTCAGGTGGGAATAGGTGCTGAACAGGCCTGCCCCGTGATCTATTACAACCGTATTCCCGTAAATACCCAGGAAGCCGGAAAATTTTACCCTTCCGCTGTTGCCCGCAGGCACCGGGGCATGCGTCCGGTCGGCTATATCAACGCCCAGATGGTAGGCAGTGTCAATCTCCTTGCCCCTATACTTGTAGTGCCTGAAATCTGCGAACCTGGACCTCAAGGCCCCGGGCATGCGCACAAAACTGCCATGCCACAGAATTTCAGGCTCACCGTTGCGGCAGATGGATGCAAGCTGCTCATTGTTCATCTTGCGTATCCTGTTATTTATTTCCAGAAACTGGTCAAGAAGGCTCCCCTTGAGATCGGGGTAGTGTATGGCGAGATCAGGGACCTTTCTCGGCAGAAATGAATCAGTGATATTGATCCGGTCCACCTTGATGCGCCGCCTGAGGATTTTACAGGGCACAGAGGCCCTTGCAATATTACCCGCCAGATCGGTCACTTCAATCATCAGGGGGCCGGGCTCACTTGAATCATAGGGAACTGCTATAAGGGCTATGTAGCCGCGCTCCCGGCCCTTCATGGCATAGGCGGGAAAGAATCTTTTGCCAACAGCGACCCCGGCCCGGCAAGGCTCTTCATTCAGCCCGAATGAAACCAGTCCCGCCCCTCCCATGCGTATATTGTGCACAGTGCTTCTGAGAGAAATGGCCGGAGGCGTAATATCAACCCTTGATTTTATTTCAAGAACGCCCTCGTTTCCCTTGAAGCCCCTGTTCCACGCCTGATCCGAGGCGATAATCCTTAAGATGGCATCACCATCGGTCAACCCAAGGGCCGCCGCATCAATATCCCAGGATATGGTGTCGTGGAACACTCCCCTTCTCTCATAAAATGGGTGTATCTCATACTTGTGTTCCGGCAGCAACACCACACGCCCGTTCTGCACCACCTCTGCACGCACCATTCGCAGGCCTGTACGGTCTTCTGAGACACTGACGGAAATATGAGTTTTTCTTCCAAGGGCATCCGGAATCTCCCTTGCCTTTATTACCGGAGCATTTCCTTCAAACTGGAACCACCCTATCAGGGCGCCTCCGGCAACAAGTATCACCAACACGGAAATTGTAAACCATGCGAAAAAACGAGCCATGCTTCCTCCATTACTTCCATGCCATAAAATGTCCTGGCAGCCATTTTAAAACATACCCGTGCAAACGTACAGAGCAAAACATAACCGGAGTTTCAACGGGGAGCTGCGGCACGCAATGCGTCAAAATACTTGCTGAATTATGAGGTTTTCAGACAAAAACGTGCAAGGAGTTTACAGGAAAACAGGATTACAAATCAACGGATTTGCCGTTAAAGCGGTTCATGGCCTCCTGGATGCCATGTTCCATCCAGCAGCAAGCGGCATCAGCGGCAAATTCCACAAGGCAGGGGAGCCTGTTTGCCTCATCTTTTGTAAAGCGGCTCAAAACATACCTGTCAACCGGCATCTCCCCCCGGGGACGGCCTATGCCGATTTTGAGCCTCGGGAATTCCCTGGAGCCCAGCGATGAGATAATGGATCTTACCCCATTATGCCCCCCTGCCCCGCCGCGCCTGACCAGCTTGATACGGCCGTACCGCATGTCAAGATCATCATGAATCACCAGCATATTTTCAAGAGGGACCTTGAAAAAACGCTGCACCCTGGCTACTGCGTCTCCGCTCCTGTTCATGTAGGTAAGCGGCTTCAGAATAATAACACGGTTACCGTCAAGGCGGAATTCCGCTCTCTCCATCTCAGGAGCCGAGGAGCCGGAAAAGACGGCCCCTGCCCTTTCGGCCAGAAGGTCAGCTACCACGAAACCTATATTATGGCGGGTATTTTCATACTTTGCACCGGGGTTGCCCAGGCCTGCCACAAGAAAATCAGACATATTGACTTTAATCGCAAACTTCCATGAAATATTTCACCGGCCCGGCCCGCATGGCCAATCCGCGGCAGTGTCAGACTGGCACGACAGAGAGATGGCGACATGGAAACACTTCATCAGGCCATCGAACCGGCAGCCAGCTCCAAAATTAATGCCCGGCACAGAAATCTGAACCGGGCATTCACAAACTTTGCGGCTACTGTTTCACCGCACTGACCTGACGGCATCAAACGGCACAGACGCCGCTTGCTACCAATGACTGAAGCATGCGGCCAGGCTTGAAACAGAGTTGGCGACGGAAACCTGTCTATTCTTCAGTCTCAGGCGCATTATCGGCCTCGGCCGCCTCGGCGCCGGCCTCCTCTTCTTCCTCTTCAACGGTTTCAACAGCGCCAGCGCCAATGGTCAGAAGCGTGGTAGATGGATCATCTATGATCCTTATACCCTCGGGAGGAGTTATATCGCCCACATGCAGGGCATCACCGACGTCAAGATCGGTAATATCCACCTTGATCTCATCGGGGATATCCAGAGGCAGACACTCTATGGTGATCTCACGCTGGATCAGCTCCATCACGCCCTTTGAAAACCTTACACCCTTTGCCTCTCCCACAGGTTCAATGGCGACCTCGACCTGAACCGGCTGATCCATTGCAACCTCATAAAAATCTATGTGCCTTATCTGATCATTCACGGGATGACGCTGCATTTCCTTCAGGAGGGCAAGCCTTTGACCACCATCGCCATCACCCTTCAGGTTGAGAGTAAACATCACCCGCTCACCGGCGCTTACAAACAGCATGCGCTGGAATTCATGCCTGTTGACAGAAAGCGGCACGGGTGTCTCCCCCTGGCCATAGAGAATGCCCGGGATCTGTTCCGCCCTGCGAAGCTTGCGGGCCGCGCCCTTTCCTGTTTCAGTCCTGACCGCGGCATCCATTGATACCTGTTTCATTTTTCAACTCCTTAACTTGACCTTAATACTTTAAAAATCCGTGAATCCGCATCAAAAGCCGGCCCATGCAGACCATTTCAGATATTCTCCCCGCCTCACGCACCCGGCGGCAACTCAAACGAACAGGGAACTCACGGAATCATCG
>JALVQQ010000195.1 GCA_027025395.1 Deltaproteobacteria bacterium
TGAGCGGCTCGCCACGCCGGAGCTGGAGGTCACGGGCCGGCATGAATACCACATTGCCGCCAAGCTGATACATGGCCGCCTCAAAGGAAATGCGGGTGCGGGTTGAAGGCTTTTCAAACATCATACCGAGCACCTTTCCAATGGCAGGCCGGTAGGGCCTTCCCTCCCTGTGATTTTTCTTGAGCTGCAGTGCGCGATGGATCAGCTCAAGCAGTGTTTCCCGCGGCAGGTCGGATACCTGCAGGTAATGCCTTGGTAATTTTGAACTGTTATTGACTTTTGAATGGTTCATTTCTGTCTTTCCGGTTCTGGTAATAAATTTCCTCTACACCGTCCAGGCCTGTGCACCCCTGGGGCAAAAGGCACAGGCATAAATCCGGTACAGACTATAAATATTGTTTCTCAAAGGAGCTGCTCATAGCTCCGGTTTAATCACTGCTATCCTCTTTTCAAGGGCCGCCAGGAGTGAGCTGATCTGTTCCTCTGTAATGGTGAAAGGTGGAAGAAGCCTGAGGATTCTTCCATGGCCAAGCAGCACAAGAAAACCATCATCAAGAAGCTGCATTGCAAGATCAGGCACGGCAACCTTGAGCTCCATGGCCTGTATAAGCCCGGCTCCGCGGCACTCGAGCACCACATCAGGGTATCTGCCCGCAATGTCCTCAAGCCCCTGCCTCAGCCTATCACCCAACTTCCCAACCTTTCCAAGGAACCCCTCTGCTGTCATGACCTTCAGGACAGCAGTTGCAGCGGCACAGGCCAGCGGATTTCCGCCAAAAGTGGATGCATGGGTGCCTGGCGGAAGAAACTCCATGGCAGCTTCCGTGGCCACCACTGCTCCTATTGGGAAACCGTTTGCGAGTGCCTTTGCAAGGCACATGACATCCGGAACCACGGGCGTCTGTTCATACGCAAAGAGCGAGCCGGTGCGGCCCATGCCCACCTGTACTTCATCAAATATCAAAACTGCTTCAAACCTGTCGCAGAGTTTACGGGCAGCAGCAAGAAAATCACCAGAAAGGGGCCTGACTCCGCCCTCGCCCAGAATGGGCTCAAGCATCACCGCTGCGGTCCGCGGGCCTACCGCAAGCTCAAGGGCCGCCGTATCATCGGGCGGTATATGGGTAAAGCGCGATGTAAGCGGCTGAAAACCATTCTGGTACACGGGCTGTCCTGTTGCGGAAAGCGCCGTAAGGGTGCGGCCGTGAAAAGAACCCTCCAGGCAGACAATCTCGTGACAGTCAGGTCCTTTTTTCAGATGTCCCCGCCTTCTTGCAAGCTTTATTGCCGCCTCAACGGCCTCGGCGCCGGAGTTGCAGAAAAAGACCCTGTCCCCGAATGAATGGCTGCACAACATCTCAGCCAGTTCAAGCTGGGGCCCGTTCCAGTAAAGATTCGATACGTGCATCAGGGTTTCAGCCTGGCTTTTTATGGCCTCAACCACTGTCTCCTCACAGTGGCCAAGGCTGCATACCGCAATGCCTGAAACAAAATCAACGTACTTCTTTCCCTCGGTATCAGTGAGCACCGCACCTTTTCCGCTGATAAAATTTACAGGAAACCTGGCGTATGCATTTGCTACGTGATTCTTTTCAAAATTCATGATCCAATCCGTTTACCATTCTGTTACTGGCTCAACCGCTCAATACACATCCCGGCAAGGGCATCCAGAAACTCGTCCCTGTCATTCAGGGATGGAATACGGCTGAGCCTCGCCCCCATCTCTCTTGCCATGCCGCCGTAAAGCATATCAATTTCATAGAGTGTTTCTATGTGATCAGAGACAAAACTGATGGGCACAACAAGCAGGTTCTTCTTGCCCCTTTCCCGGACAAGCTGCCTGAGCATGGTGTCCGTACCTGGTTCGAGCCATTTGACAGGCCCGCTCCTGCTCTGGTAACAGAGATGACCACGGATACCCGTTATCTGTTCAAGGGCATCAATGGTGCGCCTGATATGATCAACATAGGGATCACCCTCCTGCACAAAACTCCGGGGCAGGCTGTGCGCACTGTAAACAAGGGCAAAACGGCTGTTTTCATCAAGGGCGTCCCGGTCTGAAATCTCTCCTGAAGCCACAAGCCCCTCAACTCCCTCCCTGATACATGAAGCCAGGGCCCGGACGTATCCGGGATTATCAGGATAGCTTTCTATAACATCGGCTTGAATCCCTGACCTTTTGGCGCAGGCCATGAACTCGTTGATTGATGAACCTGAAGTCGCCCTGCTGTAATGGGGATAGAGACTAAGGCCCAGCATCCCGGTAACACCGTTTTTTGCAAGCTCATCAACTATGCGGGGGGTACGCGGATGCCAGTAACGCATTGCGGGCACACATTTGACATCCTTTAAACCCGCGGCTTCAAGTCTCTGCTGAACCCCCTGGGCCTGCAGCCTTGTAATCTCAAGAAGAGGGCTTTTCCCTCCGATCTTTTCATAATTTGCCCTGCTCCCGGGAGCACGCCTGCCGGAAATAAGCCACGCAAGGGGCCGCTGCATAAACCTGGGCCCCAGCCTGATTATCTCCCGGTCTGAAAAGAGGTTGAACAGAAAGGGCCTTACCGCCTTAAGGCTGTCAGGCCCGCCCATGTTGAGAAACAGTACTGCCTTCATGCCGCATGCATACTCATTCAGGCGGAAAGCTCATGGGCTATATCCACAGCAAGCTTCACCCTGGCCGGAGGTATTTCAGGGAGCACACCATGACCAAGATTGAATATATGCCCCCTTGCCTCTCTGCCCATCTCAAGTATGGACGCAATCTTGTCTCTCAGCCTGTCTTCCGGCAAAAACAGGGCACACGGATCAAGGTTGCCCTGAAATACAATATCATTTCCGGCATGACTCACCGCGGTTGAAATATCTGTCCGCCAGTCAAGCCCCATTACCTCGGAGCCTGCGCTCTTTACCAGATCAAGGAGATGGCCTCCGTCATAGACAAAGTAGATCCTTGGAACTCCTTTGTCCGAAAGGGCGTCCATTATGCGCCTGACATACGGAAGGGCAAATTCACTGTACTCTGCCCTGGGGAGGATACCTGCCCAGGTATCAAATACCTGAACGGCCTGGGCACCTGCCTCTATCTGGGCATGAAGATAGCTGATGGTGACCTCGGTTATCAGATCCATTATTGAGCAGAACAGATCAGAAGCGCCGTACATCATCTTCTTGATATTCAGAAAACTCTTTGTGGTTCCACCCTCGATCAGATAGCTGGCCAGGGTAAATGGAGCGCCGGAAAAACCTATAAGAGGTACACGGCCCTCAAGTTCCCTGCGCAGAATCCTTATTGTTTCAAGCACGAACGGCACATCTGAAACAGGATCAATGGTGTGCAGCTTTTTGAAATCATCCTCGGTCCTTACGGGCGGTTCAAGCACCGGTCCCCTGCCCTCTTCAAAGGCCAGCCCCGCCCCCATCGCCTCAAGCGGAACAAGAATATCAGAGAAGAGAATCGCGGCGTCCACTCCAAGTATGTCAATGGGCTGGATCGTCACCTCTGCTGCAAGCTCCGGCGTTTTGCACAGGGTCAGAAAATCATGATTTCCCCTTACCTTCTGGTACTCGGGCAGATAGCGTCCGGCCTGGCGCATGAACCATACCGGCACAGGCTTGACCTTTTCGCCCCGGCAGACTTTGAGAAAATTATAATCCATAATCTGTCAAACTCCGAATAATATTAATGTTCAGGCACCCATTTACGGGGCATGTAATTACAGAAAGGCTCTTCGGCAAGATAGTCTCCTGTTACCGCGTAGGCCCTGGCCCGGCATCCTCCGCATACCCTTACATATTCGCACTTGCCGCACCGGCCCCTGTAACTGGAAAAATCCCTGAGCTCCCTGAAAAGGCTGCTGTTCTCCCAGACATCTTTCATTGACTGTTCCCGGATATTTCCGGCGGGAAGCGGGAAGTAGCTGCAGGGCAGCACATTTCCATCAACATCTATAAGGGAGATAAGCTGGCCAGCCAGGCATCCCTTGGACCCTCCGGTCGAAAATTTGAGGCTGCGGTGCTCCACCTTTTCTCCTTCCGCCCTGGCAAGCTGCATGCGAACCCGGTAATAGTGGGGCGCGCAGGTGGGACGGACAAGCATGTCATGCTCCTTCTTCTCCATTTCATAGTGCCACTTCAGAAGTTCCTCGTAATCTTCCGGGCTTATAAGCTCGGACATGATATCCTCCCCGCGGCCCGTGGGTACTATCATGAACATATACCAGGCTGTTGCTCCAATCTCCCTGGCAAGCCTGTAAACATTGGCTATGTCGCCCTGATTTCGCCTGGTAAAGGATGAATTTACAAGAAAATCTATTCCATTTTCCCTGAAGAGGCGGGCGGCGTTCATTGTGCC